>CAYHUT010000006.1:12050-19938 GCA_964359835.1 Candidatus Woesearchaeota archaeon | reverse complement strand
ATTACATGATGTTAAATTAATGAATTATGATTATGCTGAACAGGGAATGAAAGTAAATACTAAACCTGTAAGCTTTATTTCCGAGGGTGTTGGCTGGGTAAAGGAAGCAATTGGAGAGAGAAAATCTGATGTGAGGTTATCCAAAGAATTGATGTATATTAGGGAAGCAGTTGCAAGCATAAGAGCTTTGAAAGCAAGTACAAATGATAAATTAACTGCTGCTGCCTTATTAAAAGAAGAACAAACTCTTCTTAAAACATTACAATGCTTAATGGTTAGAAAAGATTTGAAGGATATGAGAAAAGAACTTTTGTATCTTAAAGATGTAAGAACTTCATTAAGAAATTTGAGGGATGTATCAACAGATAGGGTTGTTAATAATGAATTAGCAAATACTTTGAGAAATGTTGCTGATGCACACGACGAATTGGCAAATAAAGTAATGGTTGCAAGTAATCCATTATATAATCTGCCAGAGAGGTAAGATGGGCGAACCTTATACTAATGGCAAGAATTATGAACCTCTTCTAAAATTAATAGCAAATAAAGAAATTAAAATTAATAAAATTTCTGTAGTTTTTTCTGAAAATAAAATAATTATTGATGGAAGAATTGTGAAAAATGTTCTTATAAGCAGTGATGGAATCTTTTTTACAGGAGAGCATTATACGAGCAGGGATAAAGCAAGACAGATTATACAAACCCGTTATTTTTCTCCTGGAAAAGATGGATTTGCTTATTTTTTGGAAGCAAACATTGGAATAACGGATAAAGATTTTTTAAAACAATTGACGGGTGCTGATGAAGCTGATGCAATGATCAAAATAAATACCGAAGCCATTGCTTTAGAAAGAGTATGGATAAAAACTGAAAGAAAATTTCCTTATTTAAAAATTGCAGTTGAAGAAGGCATTAGCATGGATGAACTTTCTAGTTTGCCAGAACATCATAAATTATAAATTTTAATTTCAAGTTCAGATTGGGATAATTTCTTTTCTATTAATAATTTAACTTCGTTCCATTTTAATTTACCCAATCCCGTACCAATGCGAGGCATAGCAATTGTTTTTACTTTCCATTTGCTATCTTTTCTTAATTTCCATTTTGAATAATTTTCTAAAAGCTCATCAAGACATTGACCAATGTATTCTAATTTAGCGCCTTCAATAATTGTTTTTTGAGTGAACATATTCACTATGCTTGGTTGAATACTATTTGAATAATAAAAATGAATGTTGCCAGGATTTATTAAACCTGAATTACATATAGATACATATTCTCTGTACATTGGGGGATACAATTCTTTTATTTTTTTAGCTAAACCTGCGTTCATTATACCTTCACAATTTGCTCCGTGAGCTATTGCTTGGGCATTAGTTGTAAAAATATCTCCCTTAATGTATGTTATCATGGTGTAAATATAAGAGATTTAAGGTTTATAAAGCTTTCTTTTTGTTGTTATTACCAAGTGATTAATTAATTTCTATTCTTTTTTTAATGAACTATAATATGGAAACTAACGAATAGTAATATTTATAAAGAGGTCAAATTTTCAAATGCTAACCTACTAAGTAAAATGAGCCGCTGATTCTAGTGAGTCAAATATAAAAAAAGATAAAATGTCCTTTTGGGTGTGACCCTCAAGGTAAAAACACAAAATGGCTAACATTAGAAGACCAAGAAAAGGAAGTTTGCAATTCTGGCATAGGGCTAGAGCTAAAAAGGAAACTCCTTTAGTAAAGAATTGGCCCAAATCAAAGAATGTAGCTTTGCTTGGTTTTGTTGGCTATAAAGCAGGAATGACTCATGTTACTCTTAAAGATAATAGAGCAGGTTCAACAACAAAAGGCGATGTTATTAGCTGGCCTGTAACTGTTGTCGAATGTCCAGCTGTTAAGATTTATTCTATAAGGTTTTATTCAAAAGATAGTTATGGTGAACAACTAGTTGCAGAGGTTTTTAATCCTAAATTAGACAAGGAATTAGCAAGAAAAATAAGCATGCCGAAAAATTATAATTATGGTGAAAAATTAAAAAAAGCCGAGGAAAAATTAGGCATTGTCACAGATGTTACTGTTAGTGTTTATACCCAACCAAAAAAATCAGGTTTAGGAAAGAAAAAGCCAGAGATTTTAGAAATGGCAATTGGCGGAGAGGATGTTAAAGCCAAGCTAGATTTTGCAAAAGCAAATTTAGATAAAGAAATACATGTTTCTGATGTTTTAAAAGTTGGTTCAACTCTTGATGTTCATGCTGTTACTCGAGGAAAAGGATTCCAAGGTGTTGTTAAAAGATTTGGGGTTGCATTAAGATCTCATAAAGCTGAAAAAGGCCAAAGAAGAATTTTATATGGCCCATTAAGACCTGCAAGAATTATTTGGGGTATGCACATGCCTGGTAAAATGGGTTATCATACTAGAACAGAATATAATAAAGGTTTAGTTTTCATCGGTGATAAACCAGAAAAAATAAATCCTAAAGGTGGATTTTTACATTATGGATTAGTTAGAAATGATTATGTATTATTACACGGTTCAGTTCCAGGACCAGCAAAAAGATTAATAAGAATTGTTGAGTCTATTAGGGGAAGCAAACCCATTGGAAATATTGAATTACAATATGTAAGTTTGGAGTCAAAACAATAACCATGAAAGCAGAAGTTTTTAGTTTGGAAGGACAGAAATCCAAGAGTATAGATCTTCCAGAACAGTTTTCAGAAATTTATGAGCCGGGTTTAATTAAAAGAGCGGTGATGGCTATTGAATCAAGATTAAGACAACCTTATGGAGCAATGGAAGAGGCTGGCGAGGGTGTTTCTGCTAAATTATCAAGAAGAAGAAGAGATTACAAAGGTTCTTATGGAAAAGCAATTTCAAGAGTTCCAAGAAAAACAATGTCAAGATCAGGCACTCAATTTAATTGGGTTGGTGCATTTGCTCCAGGAACTAGAGGCGGAAGAAGAGCTCATCCACCAAAGTCATGGAAAAATTGGTCAAAAAAAATAAATGACCAAGAAAGAAAAAAAGCAATTAGAAGCGCATTGGCTGGTTTAGTTGAATTTAAATTAATGACTATTGTCGATACAAGATTAGAAGATATTTCAAAAACAAAAGATTTTAGAATTTTCTTAGATGCTGTAAAACTTGGAAATGAGATGGAAAGATCACAAACTAAGAAAATGAGAGCAGGAATAGGAAAATTAAGAGGAAGAAAATATAAATCAAAACAAGGCTTACTTGTTGTTGTTTCAAAGGAATGCAATTTACAAAAAGTTGTTTCAGGTGTTCGCGGTTTTGATGTAATGACTGTTGAAAGCTTAAATGCAAAATTATTAACTTCAGGGCATGAAAAGCCAAGAAAAACATTATGGACAGAAGATGCTGTTGAGAGATTAGGCAAAGAAAAGTTGTTTATGGTGAAACAATGAAAAGCGCATACTCAGTAATCAAATATCCATTGAACACTGAAAAAACAGTAAGAACAATGGAAAAAGAAAATAAATTATTATTTGTTGTTGACATGAAAGCAAATAAGCAAGCTATAAAAAAAGCTGTTGAAGAAATATTCAAAGTCAAGGTTACAAAAGTTAATACACTTATCACTGCCAAAGGAGAGAAAAGAGCATATGTATGCATCTCAAGAGAATTTCCAGCAGCGGATATATTAACCAAATTAGGATTGATGTAAAACAACCTTTACTAAAGGTTGATCAAAGGTACCAAAGGAAAACAAAGGAAAAATAAAATATGGGAAAAAGAATTATTTCACAGAGAAGAGGAGCACCTAAGACAAGGTATCGAGCTCCATCACATAGATACTTTGCAGAAGCAAAGCATTCGGTTGTAAGCAATGAAATTAAATTTGCAACTGTTGTTGATTTAGTTCATAGTATTTCACATAGCGCTCCTCTTGCTAAGATAAAATACGAGGACGGAAAAGAAGGTTATATTCAGGCTTCACAAAAAATGGCAGTTGGCGATGTTATTGCTACAGGTGCTGGAGCAACTGCAACTCAAGGTAATACTTTACCATTAAAAGAAATTCCTGACGGAACAAATATTTATAATATTGAATCACAGCCAGGAGATGGCGGTAAATTTGTAAGATCATCAGGTACATTTGCTACTGTTGCTGCAAAGGTTGGAAATAAAGTAATAATCAAATTTCCATCAAAGAAACAAAAAACATTTGAGGGAAGTTGTAGAGCTACTATCGGCGTTGTTGCTGGTGGCGGTAGATTAGAAAAACCAATTATAAAAGCAGGTAACAGGTGGCACATGCTTAGAGCCAGAGGTAAATTATATCCTATTGTCTCCGCTGTTGCAATGAATGCCAATGAGCATCCATTCGGTTCAGGTAGAGGAAGACATAAAGGTAAACCTACAATTGCACCTAGATTCGCACCACCTGGAAGAAAGGTTGGTCAGGTAAAAGCAAGAAGAACTGGTAAGAAAAGGTAATAATTAAAATGGCAAAAAAGGAATTAACATACAAGGGAAAAACAGTAGATGAATTGAAGAAAATATCACTTCAAGATTTCATTAAACTAGTTCCATCAAGACAAAGAAGAACTTTGATGAGGGGATTCACAGAGCCACAGAAAATATTATTGAAAAAGATAAGGGCAGTAATTGCAGGAAAATATAAAAAACCAATTAAAACACATTGCAGAAATATGATAATTGTTCCAGAAATGCTTGATATGATAATCAATGTTTATACTGGCAAGGATTATACGCCTGTAATGATTACACCAGAACACCTTGGAAAATACCTTGGTGAATTTGGGCATACTAGAAGAAAAGTTGAGCACTCCGCGCCAGGCATTGGAGCAACAAAATCAAGTGCTGCAGCTTCAGTCAAATAAAAATAAAACTTAAAACAATGAAAACTAAAACAGATGCCAATGTGGCAATTGCACGTGGAAGGGATTTACCAATCTCATCTAAAATGTCAATGGAAATTTGCGACAATATTAGATATAAAAAAATAGATAGCGCAATTGGTTTACTTGGTGAAGTTATTGAGATGAAAAAACCTATTGTGGTTAGAAGATTCAATTGGGATCTTGGACACAAACCAGGTTATGGTCCTGGAAGATATCCAATCAATGCTGTTAAGGTTTTTATTCAACTTTTAAAATTAGCAAAAGCAAATGCAGAGAATAAAGGCTTGAACTCTGAAAAATTAGTAATTAGTTTTGCAAAAGCTGATTTTGGACAAAGAAGAGGGCATCATGGAAGACATAGGGGGAAAATGAAAAGCACCCATGTTGAAATTCATGTTAAAGAAATGGAATTAAAAGAGAAAAAAGCTTCAAAGAAGACAAAGAGTGAAAAGAAAGTTGAGGAGAAAAAATGATGAAAATTAAAATTTTCAGCATGCCAAAAACTAGAGGAGGTTTTTCAGCATGATTGAGAGGCAAATACTTGCACAAAAGTTGAAAGAGAAACAGATTGAAGATTTTGTTTTCAGCTATTTAGGAAGATTAAGCTGCAGTCACGTAAAAATGCAGAGAACTCCATTAGGAGAAAAAATTATTGTTCATACATCAAGACCTGGTTTAATTGTTGGTAAAAAAGGTGCTAATATCAAGGCAATGACTCATTATCTCAAAACCAAATTTGGTATGGAAAATCCGCAGATTGAAGTTGAAGAGATTACAAATCCCTCTTCAGATGCTGCTTCAGTTGCAAGAACATTAATATCAGGTTTCCAAAGATTTGGTCCAAAGAGATTTAAGGCAATGGCTTATAGGGCGCTTGATGAAGCTTTGAAAGCAGGTGTTTCATGCATTGAAGTTTCAGTTTCAGGAAGAGGAGTTCCTGGAGAACGCGCAAAATCATGGAGATTCGCAGCTGGCTATTTAAAAAAATCAGGAGACATATCCGCAAATTTCATGGATAGATGCTATGAGAATTGCGATTTAAAATCAGGAACAATTGGAATCAAAGTTAGTATATTACATTCAGATGTCGTTTTACCAGATAAAATGAGATTGAAAACAAAAGAGCAAGATGGCGTTAAAGTTGAACAGGTTGCTAAAACAAAATCAGAGACTAAGAAAGAAGAAAAAGAAGTCTCTGGTGAAAATAAAGAAAAGAAAAAACCTGAAGAAAAAAAATCTCGTAAACCAAGAGCAAAAAAATCAGAAGAGAAAATTGAAGATAAAAAAGAAGAAGTAGAAACTAAAAAAGAATAATAATCAAACATGGCAACTATTAAAAAAACAGAAATGAAGACAATGGATGAAACAAAAGCTAAGGCTAAATTGTCAGAGTTAAGAATAGAGTTAATGAAATTAAATGCTCAGGTTGCTGTTGGTTCAAATGTTGAAAGTCCTGGAAGAATCAGATCAACAAAAAGAAATATTGCAAAATTATTGACATTAATCAATTCAAAGAAAAAAGTTTATGTTAAAAAAAATGTTCAGAAAGAAAATAAAAAGGGGGTTGAAAAAATGCAAAGCATTTTGAAACCATCCAACAAGTTGGAGGTTAGTACAAAAGCATGAATACAGTATGTCCAACATGTGGTCTCCCAAAGGAACTTTGTGTTTGTGAGAATATTGCTCGTGAAGGGCAACAGATTACAATCAAACTTGAAAAAAGACGCTTTGGAAAAATGAGTACAATCGTCGAAGGTTTGGATGAAAAAACTATTAACCTAAAAGATGTTGCGAGCAAACTCAAATCAACCCTTGCATGCGGCGGTACCGCAAAAAAAGGAAAGATTGAATTGCAGGGCAAGCATCTTGATAGAGTAAAAGAAGAACTCATCAAAATCGGTTTCAAAAAAGAAGCGATCATAACAAAAGGTTAATCATGGACCCTAAACAATATGGCCTCATTGGGAAAAAAATTGAGGTTGTTGGTTCGAGGAATAAAACCTTGGTTGGGCTGAAAGGCCTGGTCATTGATGAAACTCGAAATATGATTGTCCTTGATAATCAAAAAAAAATCGCAAAAAAAGATGCTGACATCAAAATACTGAAGGAATAAAATGAAAATTGGAAAACAATTGCTAAAAGTTTGCAAAACAAACTTTGGCACACCAAAAATGTAAAACATTTTTCAGTGTTTCAAATATCCACCACAGGTGTATAAAATGAAAGGAAAAAAACAAAGCAATGGATTAGGAATCGGCATTAAAGAGCCAGCAAAGGAATGCAATGACAAACATTGCGCTTTCCATGGCGATTTAAAAATTAGAGGAAGACAGTTTGAAGCTGTTGTTAAAAAAGCTCCTGCACAAAAAACAGCTGTTGTAGAGTGGGAAAGATTATTTAAATTACCAAAGTACGAGAGATACGAAAAAAGAAGAACCATATTAAAAGTACATAATCCGGATTGTATCAATGCAAAGCCTGGCGACAGAGTAACTATTGTTGAATGCAGGCCAATAAGCAAAACAAAAAATTTTGTAATTGTTGAGGTGCTTGGAAATCAAATTTCCGGCACTATCAAAAAGAATTTTGAGGTTGTAAAAGCATGAAAGCAATAAAAGCAAGAGTAACACATGGACTTCAAAAAGGAAGTTTTTTAATAGCTGCAGATAATTCAGGCGCTAAAATAGTTAAAATCATTTCATTCAAAAATTATAAGGGTGTAAAAAGCAGAAATCCAAGAGGCGGATTAGGAAATTTAGTCAATGTTGCTGTTCAATCAGGAAATCCTGACATGAGAAAAAAAGTTGTTTTTGCAGTAATTGTAAGACAACACAAAGAATACAGAAGAGCTGATGGAACAAGAATAAAATTCGAGGATAATGCAGTAGTTATATTAAAAGATGAAAAAGGCAATCCAAAGGGAACTTTAATTAAGGGCCCTGTTGCCAAAGAAGTAATTGGCTTATGGCCTGCTGTTGCAAAACTAGCAAAAATAGTCGT
>CAYHUT010000006.1:0-11950 GCA_964359835.1 Candidatus Woesearchaeota archaeon | reverse complement strand
AAGAATGGAGCAAAACCTGGAATCAAAGCATTCAACCTAGAAAGCAAAGAAAGTATAGATATAATGCTCCATTACACATAGCCAGAAATTTTTTAGCTGCGCATTTATCAAAAGACCTTAGAAAAAAATATGGAATAAGGGCTATACTTGTTAAAAAAGGAGACAAAGTAAAAATTATGAGAGGTCAATTTAGGAATAAAATTGGAGTTGTTGAAAATGTTAGCATTAATTTCCAAAAAATAGCTGTTGAAGGAGCAACCTTTACTGCAAGAGATGGAAAGAAAAAACCCTATCCAATTCATTCATCCAATTTAATGATTGTAGAATTAAATTTAGATGATAAAAAAAGAAAAGCTTCAATTGAAAGAGCTTCAAAATCAAAATCAGAGATCAAATCAGAAAAAAAAGCAACTGTTAAACCAGTAACAATGGCTAAACCAAAGGAGAGCAAGAAGTAAAATGGGACAAAATCATTTAGCAAGATTAACAGCACCAAAATCATGGGTTATAGCTAGAAAAGAAAATAGATGGACAGCTAGGCCTTCACCAGGACCGCATGGATTAAATGATTCAATAACTGTAAATCTTTTGCTTAAAGAATTATTAGGCGTAGCAAGAACAACCAAAGAAGTTAACACTATTTTGAATAATGGTTATTTAACTGTTGATGGGGTGGTAAGAAAGAGCTACAAATTCCCAGTAGGTTTAATGGATGTTATAAAACTTGACAAAATAAATGAAGTTCAGAGAGTCTTACTTGACAACATGGGAAGATTTTATTTAGTAAAAATAGGTAAAGATGAAGAGAATTTAAAATTATTAAAAATCATAAATAAAAGAATGATTAAGGGAAATAAATTACAATTAACTTTCCACGATGGAAGAACATTATTAGTTGGTAAATTCGAAGGAAATGTCGGTGATAGTGTTTTATTTGACTTATCAAAAAAGAGTATTGTCGAAATTTTAAAATTAGAAAAAAGTGTTTCAATTTATTTAACATCTGGAAAACACGTTGGAAAAATCAGAAAAGTAAAAGATATTATCAAGGGACAGGATTTACAAAGAGCAAAAGTTATCTTCGAAGAAAATGGCGAGGAAATTGTCACATTAGTTGATTATGCTTTTGTAGTTGGAAAATATAGTCCTGTTATCAATATTAAATCAATGGAAAGAAAATTAGAAGAAGTTAGTGAAAAATCTGATGAAGAAACTAAAGAGAAAAAAGCTTCAAAGAAAAAGGAAACTAAAAAATGAATGCATCAAATCCAAATAAGGAAATTAAAATTGATAAGGTCACAATTAACATAGGTACTGGAGGACCTGGCGATAAGATGGAAAAAGCTGTTAAACTATTAACAGTTATAACTGAGCAAAAGCCACTTCAGACAAAAACCATGAAGAGAATCCCAACATGGGGTGTAAGACCCAATTTACCTGTTGGATGCAAGGTTACTATTCGCGGGGTCGCAGCTGAGGAATTATTAAAAAGATTACTTTCAGCAGCAGACAATAAATTACCTGCAAGAAAATTCGACAAATTTGGAAATTTTTCATTTGGAATCCCAGAATATATTGATATTCCTGGTGTCAATTACGATATTAGCATTGGAATTATTGGCATGGAAACAGCTGTTACATTGAAGAGAGCCGGATTTAGAATAAAGAAAAGAAAAGTTGGCAAATTCAATATTGGAAGAAAACATTTAATCACTAAAGAAGATGCAATTAATTTTATCAAAATAAAATTTAATGTAGTTGTAGAGGAGGAAGATTAATCCAATGACAATCAAAGATTACAAAAAAGCATTCAAACAACTTTCAGCTAAGCCTGTAAAGATGAAAAAATTTGAGAAGCATAATGCTCCAAAGAAAAAGACAACCGGAATTGGCTTAAGAAAGTGCAGGATATGCGGAAGATTTGGCGCACACATAAGAAGTTATGGGATAAATATGTGCAGACAATGCTTTAGAGACAATGCAAAATCAATAGGATTTAAGAAATATGACTAGGGAGGAAAAAAATGTTAAATGATCCAACTGCAAATGCAATGAACAACCTTAATAATGCAGATAGAGGCGGAAAAACAATTTGCATAGTTAATCCAACTTCAAACATAATAAAATCAATACTTAATATCTTAAAAGATAATAGATATATTGGAGATTTTGAACAAACTTCAGATGAAAGAGGCGGAATATTAGCTGTAAATTTACTTGGAAATATAAATAAATGCGGTGCAGTTAAACCGAGATTTTCAATCACAAAAACCAATTATGAAAAATACGAAAAAAGATATTTGCCAGCAAAGGGTTTTGGAATATTAATTGTCACAACATCGCAAGGCGTTATGATCCATACTGAAGCTTTGAAAAAAGGAATCGGGGGAAAATTATTAGCATATTGTTACTAAAAATGGAAAAAATTAATCATGATCGCACATTGGAAATACCTCAAGGAGTTAGTGCGGGGGTAGTTGGGGATTTTGTAATTGTTAAAGGTCCAAAAGGAGAGATAAAGAAATTATATAAACATCCGAGAGTTGAAATAAAATCAGAAGGAAGTAAAATTGAAATTAAATGTACATCCAAGAAAACAACTGTAAGGGATAAAATGATGATTAATACTTTTGTTGCACACATAAATAACATGTTCGAGGGCGTAGTAAAAGGATATAATGCCAAGGTAAAAGTACTTTCAGGACATTTTCCAATCACCGCATCATTAGAGAGGGGAAATACTATTGTAGTCAAAAATTTCCTTGGAGAAAAAGTTCCAAGAAAAGTTACAGTACTTCCGGGTGTAAAACTTACTGTTCAAGGAGATATTATTTCACTTGAAGGGATAGATAGAGATACTGTTGGACAGAGCGCAGCAAAAATTGAGAATTTAACAAGAATAACCAACAAGGATAGAAGAATTTTCCAAGACGGTTGTTACATTATAGAAAAACCAGCGGGGAAGAAAATATAATGGCAGACCTACTAAAATTAAGAAATGCAATGAAAAGAAAGAAACCTGTTTTCAGAAGACAGTATAGCAATGTCATGAAGCAGTTAAGTGATAAATGGAATAGGCCTCGTGGAATGCATAGCAAGATGAGAATGGGGATTAGGGGCAAGAAATTATTACCTGCTGTTGGATTTAGAAGTCCGACTGAAACAAGAGGATTAACAAGATCAGGTTTAGTTGTTTTAGTTGTTTCAAATGTTGAAGATCTTAAAAAAGTAGACCCGAAAAAGCATGGCGTATTTTTTGCTGCAGGATTGGGAATGAGAAAGAGAGTCGAGATTGCAAAAAAAGCAATTGAAATGAAAATCACTTTAGAAAATGCAAAAGATGCTCAAAAATTTATTGATGAATCCAAAAAAATAATAGAAGGAAGAAAAAAAGAATCTTCTGAAAGAAAAAATAAAAAAGTTGCAAAGAAAAACGAATCTACAAAAGCTAAGGAAAAAGAACAGAAGAAAGAGGAAAAAACTGAGAAAAGAACAGAAGAAAATAAAAGTGAAGTAAAAACAGAAGCTAAACCTGCTGAAACTAAAAAAACTGAAAATGTTGGAGCTAAACAATGAATCTTAGAAATCAAAAAAGAATGGCTTCAGATATAATGAAGTGCGGTTCAGGAAGAGTTTGGATGAGTCCTGCCAATGAAGAGGATATAAAAGCAGCAATTACAAAAGATGATATTCGTTCATTAATTGGAAAAGGCATAATCAGATTGAAACAAGAAAAGGGTGTTTCAAGAGGAAGAACAAGAGCTGCATCAAAACAAAAAAAGAAAGGCCTTAGATCTGGAATGGGTTCAAGAAAAGGAAGATCTGGTGCAAGAACTAATTCAAAGAGAGTTTGGATTGAGAGAATCAGAAATTTAAGAGAGTTATTCAATACTCTTAAAGAGAAAAATATAATCACAAATGAGACTTACAGATTAATGAGAAGCAAATCAAAGGGCGGTTTATTTAGAAGTAAGAGACACGCATTGTTGCATCTTCAAGAACATAATTTAATGGCAAAGGTTAAAAAATGAAACGAAGCAAAAATTTCACAGTAAAATTGAAGAGAAAATTAAGACAGAAAACAGATTATCCAAAGAGATTAAATTTACTCGCTTCAAATAAACCAAGATTAGTTGTAAGAAGAATGTTAAATAATATTCTTGTACAAATTGTAGAGTATGATGCTAATGGTGATAAAGTCATTGTAAGCGCTAATAGCAGAGAACTTGTAAAACTAGGATGGAAGGGCCATCGTGGAAATTTACCTTCAGCTTATCTTGTAGGCATGATTGCAGGATTAAAAGCAAAGAAAAAAGGAATCAAGGAAACTGTTTCAGACATTGGATTGAGAGGCGCAATTAAAGGCTCAAGCTTTTTTGCAGCTGTCAAGGGGGCAATTGATTCGGGATTAGTTGTTCCATGCAGCAAAGAAGTAATGCCAAGCAATGATGCTATTCAGGGAAAATTAATTGAAAGTTATGCAAAACTTTTATTAAATGAAGACAAACAAAAATATGACAAACAATTTTCAAGTTATATCAAACAAGGCATGAAACCAGAAGATTTCAGCAAATATTTCGAGGAGGTTAAGAAAAAATTACTATTAAAATGGCAATGAAACAAATTCAAGAATTTGAAGCTTATAGGACATGCGCTCATTACATTCGCTTAGTCCTTGGGAAAAATAATTAAAATGGCAATGAAACCTAGACCAAACAAAGCATTAACTATGGAAGTTAACTTAGATTTATGGAAACCTAAAACTGAGTTAGGCCATAAAGTAAAATCCGGAGAAATCACAGATATAGATAATCTTTTAGATTCAGGTGTTAAAATCTTAGAACCTGAGATAGTGGACAAATTAGTATCTGGATTAAGTTTGGACTTGTTAGAAGTAGGTCAAAGCAAAGGTAAATTTGGTGGTGGAAAAGCAAGTATCTGGAAACAAACCCAGAAAAAAACTTGTGAAGGTAGCAGAATTAATTTTATGGCATTTGCCGTTGTAGGAAATAGAGATGGTTATGTTGGCGTTGGTTACGGCGGGGGGCAAGAAACAGTTCCTGCTCGTGAAAAAGCCATAAGAAATGCAAAATTAAATATTATTAAAATTAAAAGAGCATGCGGTTCATGGGCTTGTGATTGCAAACAGCCTCATTCAATTCCATTCAAGGTTGTTGGAAAATCGGGAAGCGTTGTTTTTACAATTATTCCAGCACCTAAAGGAACAAATTTAAAATCGGAAAAGAAATGCGCAAGAATACTTGCCTTAGCAGGATTAAAAGATGTTTATTCAAAAGTAAGAGGACAGAGCAGTACAAAATTAAATTTATTCAAGGCTTGCTTTGCCGCATTAAAACAACTTTCAACCATGAAAATGAAACCTGAATTTATTATAGAAGCCGGTGTTGTTGAAGGAAGCTTAAAGAAGGAGAAAACAGAGTAATGGTAAAATTTGCAATTGTCCAAATAAGAGGAGTAATAAGAACTCCACAAAAAATCAAGGATACATTGACTATGTTAAAACTTGTAAAAAGAAATAGTTGTGTTGTTGTTGATGTGAATTCCTCTTTTAATGGAATGGTTGAATTTGTAAAAGATTATGTTACTTGGGGAGAAATTGATGAATCTACTTTATTAGAATTAATTATCAAGAGAGGAAGAATAATGGGAAATAAACCCCTAACAGAAGAATATTTAAAAGAGAAAAGCGGATTAACAATTCATGCTTTTGTTAAGGAATTATTGGTTGGAAAGAAAAAAATAAAAGATGTTCCAGGAATGAAACCATTTTTTAGATTAAAGCCACCTACAAAAGGTTATGAAAGGGGCGGTGTTAAAGTTCCATTTAGTATGGGTGGAGCACTTGGATACAGAAAAGATCATATTAATAATTTAATCAAGAGGATGTTATAAAATGGTAGTTCATAAAAGGGAAAAAAGTTCAAGAATGAGGGGAGCTAAAACTACTCATGGATTTGGGGCTAAAAAGAAACATAGAGGTTCTGGAAATCGCGGTGGATTTGGAATGGCTGGTTCAGGTAAGAGGGCTGATCAGAAAAAACCAACAATCCTAAAACTTTTTGGACCTAGCTATTATGGTAAACATGGTTTCAAAATGCCTCTAGAGGTTCAAGTACAAGTAAGAATAATCAATATTCAAGATCTGCAAGAGAAACTAGATTTTTTTGTCAAAGAGAAACTAGTTACAAAAGAAGGCGACTCTTTTGTTGTGGACTTAAAAAAAATAGGATATGACAAACTAGTTGGAAAAGGGGTTGTTAGATTCAAATTAAAGATAAGTGCGCCTTCTATATCAAATATTGTAAAAGCAAAAATAGAAGAAAAAGGGGGCGCAGTAAATGTCAGTAGTGAGTAAAATTCTAGAATTTATTCCAGAGATTAAGAAACCAGACACAAGAAGATTAGGTTTTTCAGAAAAATTAAAATGGACTTTAATTATGCTTGTTGGTTTTTTTGTGCTTTCAGTTATTCCTCTTTATGGCTTGGGAGAAAACGCCTTAGCACAATTTGAACAACTTTCTATTATCTTGGGAGCAAGTTTTGGTTCAATATTATCTTTAGGAATTGGTCCTCTTGTTACTGCTTCCATTGTTTTACAATTATTAGTTGGTTCGGGAATTTTAAATATTGATACTAAAACTCCTGAAGGAAGAGCTTATTATCAAGGATTGCAAAAAATAACTGCAATTTTCTTTGTTGTATTTGAAGGATTTATTTATATTTTCCTAGGGGGATTAGCGCCCCCTACGGCTTTGCAGGGAACATCACAATATTTTGTAATGGAAATGGCACTTGTTGTGCAGATTGTAGTTGGCGGTTTACTTGTCATGTATATGGATGAAGTTACAACTAAATGGGGTTTTGGTTCAGGTATTAGTTTATTTATTGCAGCAGGCGTTTCATCAGAATTAGTTATTAGATTAATAAGTCCTCTTAATACCTTGGGTCAGTGGGCATTTGGTTCAGGTCAAGCACCAATTGGCCAGGTATTTGTTTTTGTATTGTCACTTGTTCAGGGAGCGCCGAGAGAAGCCATACTTGCTTTTGCAGCTATTGCTGCAACATTTGTTGTTTTCATTGTTGCAGTTTATGCACAGGCTATGAAGGTAGAGATTCCATTGAGTTTTGGACATGTTCGCGGTTATGGGATTAGGTGGCCTTTGAATTTTTTATACACAAGTAATATTCCAGTTATTTTAGTTGCAGCTTTAATGGCCAATGTTCAATTGTGGGCGAGATTACTTCAAAATTGGGGCCATCCTCTTTTAGGAACATTTGCTGGTGCTTCACCAGCGTCTGGTTTCGTACAATGGATTGCTGTTCCACATTTAGTTAATTCAATATTGACTGGTTCATTTAGTTGGTTTGCTTTGGTTCAAGCAATTATTTATACTTTATTTTTAGTAATTGGTTCAGTAATATTTTCAATTTTCTGGGTACAAACTGCTGGAATGGATGCTGCTTCACAAGCCAAACAAATAATGGCTTCTGGTTTGCAGATTCCAGGATTCAGAAGAGATGAAAGAGTTTTAGAACATATTTTACAAAGATATATCATGCCATTAACTGTAATGGGCGGTATCACAATTGGTTTACTTGCTGCATCAGCAGATATTCTTGGGGCATTATCAAGAGGGACAGGTATCTTATTAGCTGTTATGATAATTTACAAGATGTATGAGGATATTGCAAAACAACATATGATGGATATGAATCCTGCAATGAGAAAGATGATGGGTGGAGGAAATTAATTTGACTTTCTTTAGCAGTATTGAAAATGGAATTCATGTTGGGATGACCTTTCTTTTCGGTTGGGCTATTTTTATTAGTCCTTATTTTGCAATACTTTTAGTAACTATTGTTTTAACTTTAATTTCAACAGCTGTTTACAAATATACTTCAGATCAGGTAAGATTAAAATCAATTAAAGAAGAGATGGATAATCTTAAGAAAAAGATGAAGGAAGCCAAGGGAGATATGGCTAAAGTTACAGCACTTAATAAACAGATGACAACTTTATCTCTAGAAACAATGAAGCATTCAATTTTTAATTTCAAATATATGCTAATAACTTTAATCCCATTAGGTTTAGCTTTTAATTGGCTGAGAACAACATTTTCACCAATGAATATATGGGGAAGCACCTGGGGATGGTTTTGGGTGTATATGATATTTTCATTAGTTATCAGTCAGGTAATAAGAAAATTATTGAAGGTTTATTAAAAAAGAATGATAAAAAAATAATATTTGATTTCGCTTGATTGCGACGCTACTCGCTTAATGCTGCGTGCGTCTCATCTAAGTTCAACAAATAGGAGAGTAAATAAAAATGCCACAACCAAATAAGAGAGCAAGGACTTTTAGAAGGATTCATGTAAGAATCCCTTCAGGAAATTCCGTAATACATTATAAAAAGAGGAAGAATGCCAAATTAAAATGCCACGTATGTAAAAAGGTTTTACCAGGCACTCAGAATTTTGTTTCTAAATTTAGAAATAAATTATCTAAAAGTGAGAAAGGACCAGAAAGGCCTTTTAGCGGAGTTTTATGCTCAGCATGCATGCGTAAGACAATTGTAAAAAGAGTGAGAGGAGAACAGTAAAATGGAAGTCGGCCAAGTTTGTGTTAAAATAGCGGGCAGAGATGCCGGTTTAGAATGTGTTATTGTTGAGGTATTATCTGGAAATCTTGTTTTAGTAGATGGAAATACAAGAAGAAGGAAATGCAACATCAAACATCTTGAACCTCTTAATAATGTTTTAGATGTAAATAAAAATGCAAGTCATGATGAAGTTGTTAAGGCAATGAAAGTCGCTGGAATTCGCGTTGTTGAAGTTAAAAAATCTTCCAAAGCTAAAAAAAACAAGGGTGCAAAACCTGTTAAGAAAAGAAAAGCTTTATTAAAACCAGCACAGGAAAAAGCAACTGTCTCTAAAGATGATAAAAAGAAAACTGCTAAAAGCGAGAAGAAATAAAAATGGATAAACCGCATAAAATTGAAGCTGTTGAATCAGAACATGAACATATTCATGAGCATGATCATCAGCAAGAAATTATGGAATACCAGTATTTAGCCCAGCAGATGCAACAATTGCAACAAACTTATTCAACAATGCAAAAACATCTTGATGAATTAAAAAGGCTTGATATGGCCGTTTCAGAACTTGCAAATACTAAGAAAGGAACTCCAACTTTGATTCCACTTGGCTCTGGAATATATGTCAAGGGCGTTTTAGAGGGAGATTCTGAGATTTATATGAACGTGGGTTCTGGTGTTGTTGTAAAGAAAAGCTTCGCGCACTCGCTTGAAACTGTAAGAAAGCAGATTGTTGAGGTTGAGAATTTTATGGTTCAAGTTGAACAGAACATCCAACAGATTGCCGGTAGATTGCAGGAATTGCAAGCTCATTTACAAGGGCATTAATATTCTTTTTAATTTCTATTTATATTTAATTTACTAAATAATTAGATATGCTATTTGAATATATAATATGTAAATAGTTAATCTTAAATAGGGCTTATTTTATTATATTTATGAAGTATGACTAAGCCATTGCCTAAATGGATTATGCAGAGGTATTCTATACTGTGGAATAGGTTTCATGAGAAGGAATTTGATTATGATGGTGCTTCTAAAATTTTGAAAAAAGATATTATGTTGAGCATCACTCTTTCTAGCTTGAAAAAAGCGGGCTGGCTTGAACTAAGATTGGATGTGGATGACGCAAGAAAAAGAATTTACAGATTAAAAAACCCTGAGCAGTGTGTCAAGGAAATGGCGGGGGTGAAATGGTAAATAATATTATGCGGGAAAAAGAGGATATGAGAGATAAGCTAGTCTGGGCTATTGCAAGAAATGCAGGTTATAGAAGGCAAAGTGAGATTGAAAGCAATAAGAGAAGAAATTTATTTTTAGTATTGTTATTTGTGTTAATATTGGGAGGTGTTGGACTTTACTTTTTATCCGGCAGTATTACAGGATTTGTTGTTAAAGATACTGTTATTTTAGATGATGGAAATATTGTAATAGGGAATGATTTGAATAGCGGTAATCAAAGTGAATCTATTACTATTCAAAATGAACAGAGTATTCTTTCCAAGGCATCTTATATCCTGAATAGTTTTGTTGCAGCGAATTCAGCTGTGCCTGAAACAACAGCTAGTATACCAGTAACAAACTCTCCTGTAAAACCTGGTTCAGGCAATTTTGGAATTGCTTCATCAACTGCACCAGATATTAATTTTACATATCCGACCGAGGATAATGGGACTTATTTAACAAGAAATAATATTGTTGTTAATGTCTCTGTTATCGGGGATAATTTATCCAATATAACTGTATGGCTGTATAATTCAACTGGCTTGTATAATGCTAGCAATTCAACGGTGAATCCGTTCTTTATTAATTTTACAGATTTGCCTGGAGATATTTATACATTTAATGCAAGTGCTATTAATTTGTCAGGCAATATAAATTATACCGAAACAAGAACAATTTATGTTCCAATACTTTTGACTGGTTGCGGCACCTTGGATAGGGTTGGAGGATATTATAATTTAGCAAACAATGTCTGGTTAAATGGAACTTGTTTCAATATAACTGCAAATTCAATTATTTTTGATGGACGTGGATATACTGTAAATTATTCAACTAATGGCTCTAAAGGCTGGGGTTTTAATCTGACTAGAGTTAATTATACCACAATTAAGAATACGAATATTAGAGAGGGGAGGGCAATTACATACACAGGTGCTAATACCCAGATTGATGCAGCTATAACCTTATATTATTCAAATAATAATATCCTTGTTAATAATACCCTCTTTACATTTGGAACTGCTGCCAATGGAATTATTGTTTATGGCAATTCAAGCAATAACAATGTTAGTTCTAATAATATTACCCTTGCGGGCTCTGATGTTTATGGAATAGAATTAGGTTCATATGATGGGGGCAATATAAATAGTCGTTTCAATATTATTTATAGTAATAATATTACTTTTATATCGGGAATTATTGTTGGAAGAACACCTTTGGGAATAAATATTTATCTATCTAATTTTACAAATATCACTTCTAATGCAATTAGAACAACTGCTAACGGATATGCTTATGGATTAGTAGATGTTGGAGATAATAGTTATATTGCAAAAAATAATATAACTGTTGGGTGTATGGCTATTAATGCACAATCTAGAACTTCCCTTATTGAAAACAATGTTGTATCTTCAGGTTCATGCAGTGCAGGTTCTTACAATTTTGGAATTTATGGGCGTGTTCCATTTACCAGAATATATTCAAATCAAATAAGTTCAAGTTTATATGGAATATACCTTGATGGAGGGGGGCAATTATTCAATAATACTATAAAAACTACTAATGCTGGCGCATATGGCATTTATATCGATAGGGTTGGAAATGTTAATGTAAGCTCCAATTATATTAATACTTCTAATGAGATGGGTATATTCATATACCAAAGCACCAATACCAATTTCGAAAATATTTCAATTGATAGTTTGAATTTAGTCGAAGGAAAACCTGTCAATTATACCAGGACAACTAATAATTCTGTTTTAAATAATTTAGATTATAGCGGTTATGGACAAACTATTTTTGCTTCTTGTAATAACATTACATTGAATAATACCGTGATTAATTATGATGGTTTGTTGTTATTATGGTCTAATAATTTTACAATTAACAATGTTACCATAAATGCAACGCTGGCTCCTGCTATATCTTTGGATGCATCTAATCAAAATACCATCAGCAACAGCATAATAAAAACAAACTGCTCCACTACCTGTTATGGAATTAATTCGAAAGTAAAAACCGCTTCCAATTTTAATAAGATTATTAATAATGATATTCTTACTAGGACAGGTTCAGGCATTATTTTATCTGCGATAGCTACATCTTGGAATA
>CAYHUT010000005.1:0-20136 GCA_964359835.1 Candidatus Woesearchaeota archaeon | reverse complement strand
AAGAAAAATAAAAACAATAAGAAAACTTTCTCGTGTAATGAGAGAAATTAAATTGTTTGAAAGACAACTATCTGAACAGCATCTTCCAACTATGAGCGAAGTTGCTGAAATAGAATTCCCTCATCATCACCAAATTGTACATCATGAAAAAAAGCAGCCTGAAGTCAAAGAGGTTATTAAAAGACCTGTAAAGGAAAAATCCGAATCTGACAAGCTAAAGGACGAGCTTAAAGAAATTGAAGAGAAGTTGAAATCTCTTTAATTATTTCACTAAAAAATGAAAACATTTTTTGTGCCCCAAAAATCCTTAGGGATTTTTTAGGGTTTTACATTTATGAAAATCCTAACTGAATTCAATGCTGAAAATTTCTTAGAAGCAGAAGGCTTTCCAATTGTTCCAAGAATTCTAGCAAAATCAAAACACGAAGCATATTTAGCAGGGAAAAAACTAGGATTTCCAGTTGTTCTGAAAGTTTCATCAGAAGAGCTATTGCATAAATCTGAAAAAAATGCAGTTAAATTGAATATTGATCAATTCAAATTCGATAAAGCTTATGATGAGCTTGATAAAATCCCTATTAAAAAGCAAGGCATAGTTGTTCAAAAATTTCTTAATGGTAAATACATTCTATTAGGTCTAAAAAAAGACCCAACATTCGGCCATGTTATTGTTGTTGGCTTAGGCGGAATTTACACCGAAATAATAAAGGATGTTTCAATGAGAATAACCCCAATAAAAAGACAAGATGCAATTGATATGTTAAAAGAATTAAAAAGCTATAAAATTCTTGAAGGATTCCGCGGTGAAAAAGTAAACATCAATCTTATTGTGGAAGAATTGCTGAAACTCTCAAAACTCTCAGAAAAATACCCAAATATCACCGAACTTGACATCAATCCCTTAATAGCCAACGAGCATTCCGCAAGAATAGTTGACGCTAGAATTGTCTTTGAGTGAATTTTAAGTAAAATTACCAGTATCGCATTTTACGATACCATGAAAATCAACTAAATAATTTTCAATGCTTCTTCAGGTGTTATTATTTTAATGTCTTTATATTTTTTAATTTTAAGTAGGTGTTTGTCATAAGTAATGATATAATCCGCTAATGACTGGGCAGCACATTCCACAATCTTATTATCGTCTTCATCATCTTTAACAACATCCAACCTCACAAAAGTTTCAATGATATTCATAAAAGATACTACTTTTTCAATAATAAAGAATATCTCAGCTTCAGAATAATCAAAATCTCTTTTTAAAACTTTTTTATATTCAGATAATATCTCAAGAGAAGAATAAATAAGTACATTAAATTTTATTAATTTGAATAACAATTTCTGTGAAACACTTTCGTTCCATAAAGTTGCAGATATTAACACATTAGTGTCAAGTACAACACGCATTACTTGTCTCTCCTCTTATGTATAATCTCAACAATATCTGATTCTTTAATGCCTTTAGCTTCCAAACGTTTCCTGCCTTCTTTCGCAACTGCTTCAAGCTCTTTTATTAAATTTCCTTTTGAAGGCATTTCCATTTTTTTTAATATTATAGTATCTTTAGAGCCAATGACTGCAAAAACACTCCCTTCTCCAGTGCCTAATTCTTCTCTTATATCCAAAGGTATTACTATCTGCCCCTTTGAAGACATTCTTATAGTTTCAACTTCCATTTTTTGCCTCCTAAACTATTCTTACTTTCTTACTATAAGCTTAGCTTACTTATAAATCTTTCGATTGGTGCAATAAAAAAGAAAATATATCAATAAATATAAAGAAACAATTAATGCTAAAATTGTCTTTGAATGAATTAAACCTTAACAGTTATATGTTCTTTCTTTATTCTAAATACAAAAGTTATTATAAACAACCATAAAGCCATGAATAACAATAAATAATTAAAACCTATATCCGCAATATAACCTAAAACTATTTGTATAATTATTGTAAATGGTGCCGCAATCATAGCCATTGCAGACAACACAGTTGCCCTATTATGAGATTCTAGATTATGATTGATATAAGTTGAAAATACTGTCTTTCTCACAGAAGCTATTGCAATAACAAAGACTAAGATTAAGCTTATCCAAATATTTTTTATAAAAACCATCAGTATAAAGGCAATCATGGGTATTATTGAAGATAAGTAAAGCAGATTAATTTCTCCAAAATATTTTTCAAGTCTATGGGTATTTGTTCTTATAATAATCGAAAAGAATGTTGCAGCACTGGCCAAGAAACCAAAATAAACAACATTTATTCCTAATTTAGTATAATATAACTGTGCAAAATAAGCCCACCATAAAATTATTAATGGAGATAAAAGGTATAAGTTCACGCCAAGATTTATTAAATTTTTATTGGTTAATAACAACTTAAAACTATCCTTAAATGAAGCAATTGTTCCCTTGCGAACACCTTTATGGCGAAATTTGGGTTCAACAATAAAGAATGTTAATATTATTCCTATTAAATAACCAAGAAGATTTATACTTAATAAAATATCAAACTGAAAATTAGTTAAATCTCTTGCTATTAATGCCGCAACAGGTGCAAAAAATAAGGGAGCGAAATTACCTGCGCTATTATACCACCCGAAGTATTTGGAAGCTAATTTTTCTTTCTTTACTTTTTTAAGGGAATCATAAATCAAGGCTTCATTAGAACCTGAAAAAAAAGCCATAGCAATCGCAAAAAAAGACATACCTACTGCAAACATAAAAAAACTATTCGCAAAAAAATAAATTATGCCATATGCTACTAAAAACAAATTGCCAATTAATAAAGAAAATTTCCGGCCATATTTATCCGCAAAATAACCAATAGGTATCTCTAGAATAAAACTAAATATTGGTATCAAAGAGGATAATAAAGTTATTTCTAATACAGAAAGACTTCTATTTTTATAGAATAAAGTAATTATGGGGGCTAAAGAATTAATAGAAGTAAAAATGGTTATATAAAAAAGTAGTTTAGGATTTCTAAGATAAACGTTTTTATCCATCTTAGCCTCTAACATTCCCAATCAAGTCAGCAACTCTTTCAATAGAGCTAAAGCATGGAATCTTATTTCTCTCAAGAATCTCTCGTGAAGTTTTAAAAGTTTTAACACCCATGAAACAGCAAATCACATTCTTCCCAGAACTTAAATAAAATTTAACAACCTCTTTGGAAATCTTTTCATCATCAGTCATCTCCTGCGGAGTTAATATCACAACAACAATATCATAAAATTTTTTCTTCTTAATCTTTGAAAAAACCTCTTTGAATCTTAAATCATCTGCATCGCCAAGAACATCAATTGGATTATTATGGCTCCACGCAAGAGGTAATTTAAAATCTAATTTAGGCAATTTAACAATCTCAACATTATTTCTTTCAAGGGAATCAGCCATTAAAATTCCAGGACCGCCCGCATTTGTAATAACAAGTGTTCTAGAAGAAGAAGGTTTTTTCTGCATTGATAAAAATTTAGCTAAATCCAAAGCCTCAGTTAAATTAACAGCAAAATGAACACCAGCTTGTTTGAATGCAGCTTTGTAAACCTCAAAAGAACCTGCCAAACTTCCAGTGTGCGAATGTGCAGCTCTTGAACCAGCCTCTCCAATTCCCCCTTTAACAGCAATTACAGGTTTCTTGCATGAAGAAACAGCTTTCATGAATCTTCTTCCATCTTTCAAGGCTTCAATATATAACATAATAATTTTAGTGTCAGAATCTTTCTCAAAATATTCTAAAAGCTCTTCAAATGAAACATCTGCCATGTCCCCCACACTTGCAAACTTTGAAAAACCTAAATTATTTGAAACAGAATAATCTGCTATATAACTCCATAAAGCGCCAGACTGTGAAATAAAACCAACTTTACCGCGAATAGGACTCATTCGAGCAAAAGTGCAATCAAGATTATTTGAAGTATTTACAACGCCAAAGCAATTAGGCCCAAGAAGCCTTATATTATATTTCTTGGCAATATTCAAAATATCCCTTTCTAAATCATCACGACCAGATTCCAAAAATCCAGCAGATATTATTATCACATTTTTAATATTTTTAAGAGCACAATCCAATAAGACATTTGGAACATAGATCGCAGGCACAGCAATTATGCACAAATCCACTTTGTGTTTAACCTCTTTTAAAGAAAAAAACTATCTTTGCCAAAAATAGTTTCTTTGTGAACATTGACAAAATGAACCTCCCCTTTAAAATTCATTAAATGTCTAGCTAAAGAATAACCAACTGTTCCCCCTTTATTACTAGCCCCAACAACAACAATTGATTTTGGAGTAAAAAACACCTCTAAACCCATATAAAATAACTGTTAGAATATATATTTAAGCTTATAGGTTACTATCTTTTTCTTTAGGAACAAAAGTCTTAATGACTTTCTCAATAGCTTCCTCTAATCTTGATTCAACACGAACATCAACATCAATAAAATCAATTTTTATTTCATATTTGGTACTTGTTGTTGTTCCAAAATATCTTTCACAGCATGTCAAGTCAATAGCACCGAAAGAAGCAGGATTTCCTTTGTAATGTATAACCTTTCTATCAGGCCTGTCTGTTATAATTTCAGGAACATATCCTCTTTCATTTAGGGTTTTTCCAATATCTTCAACAACATTACAATCATTTACAATGTATGTATCTTCTTTCATACTATAAATTTGGTTAAACCCCTATATAATCTTTATTGAACTAAAAACAGGGTATTAATTAGGTGCTAAAACCCTATCATCCAGATCTAAACCCTCTCCAATTAAAAGGTTAAAATTTTTGAATACATATTCCTGTTGTTCAGAAGTTAAGTTAGTTATATTATTTTTTATTTTCCTTGCAAAAATAACACCTAAATCGAAATCAGAAGAACTATCTGTATAAAAATAGCCCCTATTAGGCTGCTTATCAAGAATTTCTTTCTCAAGTAAAGGATAAATTAATGTTTCTCCTTTCATAACGGAAATCAATTCTTTGCTATATTGAGGAGCCCTATATTCAATTATTGCTAAATATAAACCAGATTTCCAATTGAAAAAAACACCGAAGCCATTATCCTTTCTTCCATTAAGAACATATCTCTCATCATCAAGTAACGTTCTTGCACGTTGTTTAATATCCATTAAAGAAATGTATCAATAACTGCTTTTTAAAAATATCTATACTCTAATACATAAGTAAAAAGCAAATATCAATATAATATCTTTTTAATACAAAAATCTTAATACATAAATACCAACTTATCACCTTTCTTCAAGTGCTTGGCATCTCGAACCTCAAGAATATAATTGCATTGAACAGCAGGAATATAAAATAAAAAAGGCTTAACATTCTTTAAAACCTTCACAATAGTAAAATTAGAATCAATATAAGCAATATCAATTTTATTAAAAACAAAGAGCATATGCAATGAGTAACTTCGCTCTCCTTTCAAGTCAAATAACAGCCCGTCATAATTAAAAAAAAACCTGAACATCCATCCGCGAGATTTAGAAAGAAAACTCTTGCAAAGCTTGACCTTAAAAACATCTTTTTTTGACACTACATCCATACAAAATAACCATAAATAACCTTTAAAAAACTTCGTTTTTTAAGGTTGTAAAAATATTTTGATATATTTTCAAAAACCTTTATAAACTCATCGTCTTCCAAAAAAGTTAATGGAAGCACCGGCACAACAAAAAGTAATACAGCCCGAAGTTAATATAGGCATGATTGGGCACGTTGATCACGGTAAAACTACTTTGTTGCAATCATTATCGGGAAAATGGGCAGATACTCATTCTGAAGAGCAAAAGCGCGGTATTACAATCAAATTAGGCTATGCAGATGTTAAAATCTACGAATGCAAAGAGCATGGTTTCACAACAAAAAAAATATGTCCAGATTGTAAAATCTAAAGAATAGTTTCATTTGTTGATGCACCTGGACACGAAACATTAATGGCAACAATGTTGTCAGGCGCAGGAATAATGGATGGAGCACTTTTATTAGTGGCAGCAAATGAAGAATGCCCCCAGCCACAAACAAGAGAACATTTAATGGCTCTTGAAATAATGGGTTTAAAAAATATTGTAATTGTTCAAAATAAAATTGATTTAGTTACAAGAGATGAAGCTTTAAAAAATTACAATAAAATAAAAGAATTTGTCAAGGGTACAATTGCAAATGATGCTCCAATAATTCCTTTATCTGCACAGCATAATGTAAACCTAAACTTTCTTATAGGAGCTATTCAAGAAATCATCAAGACACCAAAAAGAGACACAATAAAAGACCCTATAATGTTTGTTGCACGCTCATTTGATGTAAACAAACCAGGTTCTGAAATACAAAAACTAATTGGTGGTGTTCTAGGCGGTTCGCTGCATGAAGGAGTTTTAAAAGTTGGAGATAAAATAGAAATATCCCCAGGTCGTTCCGTGCAATTCCAAGGTGTTGAAAAATGGATTCCGCTAAAAGCTGAAATTATAGATATTAAAACTGCAAATTCATCAGTCAAAGAAGTTTATCCTGGCGGTTCAATTGCAATTCTTACAAAACTTGATCCAAGTATTGTTAAATCAGATCAGCTATCAGGTAATCTTGTTGGCTTGCAAGGAAAAATCCCAAAGATTTTAATGGAACTTACACTTGAACCAAAATTACTTGAACGCGTTGTTGGTGTAAAAGAAGATATAAAAGTTGAGCCAATTAAAAAAGGCGAGGCATTAATGTTGAATGTAAATGCAACAACAACCGCAGGCATTGTAATGAACCTTGAAAAAAATAAAGTCCACGTAAAATTAAAAAAGCCAATCTGCGCAAGCAATGATTCTAAAATGGTTATCTCCAGAAGAATTGACAACAGATGGAGATTAATTGGAACAGCGTTGATTAAGAATTAAAATTTCTTTTCTTAGAATTAAATCAAAATCTTCCAATTTCTATATCTAAAAACCTTTACAAGCCAGTAAGCAACTAAAGGAACAAAAACAGTCAAGGCAATTGCAACATACATCTCACGTGGAGCAATTGTAACTTTATTTGTAATAAATTTCAAAGAATAATTCATGTAATCAGTTAACCCAAACCAAACCCAAGCAGCAACCAAATGCCATTTTTTAAATTCAATTCTTGAAAATAATACACAAGCCTCCAAAGCCATTATTGAATGTGAAATAACTAACCAATAAAACAACCATGAAGCAATTGGTGTGCCATTATAAACAGACCAAAATATAACGGTCCAAACTCCAAATTTAATTAAACCAACAGCAGTAATAAAAAACAAAAACGAATTTTTCTTTCTAAAATAAATCATGAAAGCACAAACAATAAATAACAAGGCATAAAGAGGACAAGTCGCAACAAAAACCCAGTATAAAACTGAAGTTCTCATTAACTGCGGACCATACCAATAAGTAAAACCAAATATTGCTCCTAAAATATTTCCTAGAACTAATAACCAGAACACCACTTTTGAGAATCCCGAAGCCATATTCATTTAAAACAATGGAGTTATATAAGGTTTACTAAATCTTCTTAACAAACTTCGCAGGATTCCCAGCAACTAAACATTTAGCAGGAACATCTTTTGTAACAACAGAACCAGCTGCAACAATAGAATTATCGCCAATTCGAACGCCTGGCAAAACAATTGAACAAGCTCCAATTAAAACATTCTTGCCAATATGAACATCGCCAATTCTATAACCATTAACTAAAAATTCATGCTCTAAAATAACAGCATTGTAACCAATTATTGAATTGTCACCAATAAAAATCTTTTCAGGATAAAAAATTCCAAACATCGCCATCAATCCAACAGAAACATTCTTGCCAATATTCACACCAGCTAATCTATAAAGCATATTCTTAACAGAAAACCAAGGTAAATAACGTGCAACAACAAATAAAGTAGAATTTGCAATAACACGAAATCTTGAACGAATCTTAAATGCATGTCTTAAAGAATTAACATCTGCTTCGTAATTTCGAAATCTTTCTAGGCGTCTCATAATTTAATCCCTAACAACTAAAATATAAAAAGGTTATTGTGATAGAATCGCTATTTAGAACTTCGGTTTACTTTAATTCTTTCAATTGTTGGTTCAATTCCATCCTTTAATTCAGAATGCCATGGCTGTGTTGAGGTATGAGCTTCTAATGAATGTTTAATCTTCTCTAAAGAGATATCTAAAGGTATGTTGTGGAGCATATTGCTAATCTTAGATTTTTGATGCCTTCCAGGTTTGCAATCATAAGCATTTATGTCTGAATAAATCCTGTGCAATGCTCTTAAACTCTCACCAGCTAAATAATTAGTATTATTCAATTCGTCATAAAAAGGTTTAATGTAATCAACATCTTGTATTCTTGACAAATCATTAACTGCCATGTTGAGCCTTTCTAAACCCAATGCATTTATACTAGAGAAAGATCCATTTTTTATTCCATTAATATTTTCATACCTAGTATCATTAGAGGAAAAAGTAGGTTCCCACATTGTATATTCTAACGTACCAATATCCAAAAGAAGAGGTTTCTTGTTAGTACCTATATTTACATTTATTTCATTTCTATAACCCCAGGGGGTTGGACGATGTAAAAATAAAGAAAGTAATGTATCTCTTGTCTTGTCCTTTATTAGATTTTTCTCAGGAATGCCTATTTCTAAAAAAGCATCTCTTGAAATCTTATCAGTTGGAACTTGAAAACCAAATTTATATTTATTTTTGGTTATTTCAGCAAGAGCACCACCAACATTATAACTAGGAAAAATTCTTTCCAATGAGATTCCCAAAAACAATAAACAACCTACTAATTTCTTAATCTGCAATTTGTGTATTTCGTGAATATCTGGTTTTTCAGCGAAAGTGAGAGAGCCTGTTAAATCACCCATTTCAAAAACACCAAGATATTTCCAACTATTTTCACCCGCTATCAAAGGAATATCATTTGACCTTATGCAACTTTGGATGGTAGAAAAACTATAATCATGATCAAAATCGCCATACTTTCCATATTCCTTAAGCCATGGATCCTCTGTAAAACTCAAATTGAATGTTCCTGGAAATCCTGGATTAATTAAAGGGCTTCTGTTTACTTTAATACAGCCTTCATACTTAGGCCATTCTTGAATTTTTTGTCTTAATTCTTGGTATTTCATTTTAACCATTAGCAATCATGGATCATGAGACGATTGCATTACCTATTGTGTTTTTTATCTGCCCATTTTGCTTTACTTTTTTGTTTAGGCACAAGGGCGACACCTGTTGCGCAGTAATGACCATTCATGTGGTAGTGCTGAGGTAATTCGTAACCATGATCACACAATTCTCCCTCTTCCTTCTTAAAACTAAACTTATAATTCAAGACAACTTCAGTATCTCTAGGAATCTTTTCTCTAATACAACGTTCAACCTCTTCTTCTAGAGAAATGCCATCTACAACATAATGCCCAAAATCCCACTTGTCTATCAAGTCACAGTGATTAATAATATTGTCCGCTACATTAAAGCCTTTAAGGTCGTAATCAGCAGGAGATTTACCTGTTGAGCTAAACCATTCTTTTACTTTCATTGGTAACAATTCAATTTTATTTATCATTTTAACCACCATAAAGTAGTATAACACAGATAGTATTTATATTTATGGTGTAAAATATTTTACAACAAAACGGAAAGATTTAAGTACTAGAGAAATAACAAGAATATATGGACTTATCACTTGAAAAGATTGGATTGACAAAACAGGAATCTGCTGTTTACATCTCAGCATTAAAGTTAGGAGTAGCAAAGGCAAGTGAAATAGCACAGAAAGCAAATGTAAAAAGAGAAGCTTGTTATTATACTTTAAAGCTGTTGCACGAAAGAGGCTTGATAAGCGAGGTAATAAAATCAGGGGTTAAATACTACAGCGCAATAGAACCTAAAAGAATTCTTGGCATTATAGAAGAAGAAAAACAGCAAAAAACAGAATCAATGAAAGATATTATACCTGAATTAGAAGCACTGCAGAAAATAGCTTTAACAAGGCCCAAACTAGAGATATATGAAGGCACAGAAGGGCTTAAAACAGCTGCTTCAATTCTGGTAAAAAAAGAGAATCAAATTATTTATTGTTATGTCCATGATAAAATCTTAGAATTTGTTCCTTATTTCCATCCACAATTCAGGAAAAAAAGAAGAGAAAGGAATGTTCAGCTTAAGCTTATTACTGAAAGAACAAAAGTAACAGAAGAATTAAAAAAACATGATAAAGAAGAGCTAAGAGAAACAAGATTTAATGATAACATAATGAAGAACATGGATTTAGGTTTCTATATACTTTCAGATGGATTAATAATTCTAAAAGCAAATGAAAAGGAGCAGATGGGTATTTACATACAAGAAAAAAGCACAGCTGAACTCCAAAAGAAAATCTTTGAAACTATTTGGAAAGAATCTAAATAAAATTATTGCTCTCCAGCTTTCTCATCATAACTTTTTGTTTATTATAGCCCTCAACTTACTTATTATTTTTTGTATCCTTTCAAGCCTGCCCTTAATATAATCCTCTTCAACAAAGAAGCCATCATAACATATTTTATTTCTTTTTATTCTTAAATCATCAAGCATAGCAATCTCGTCGCTGTCAAATTCTTTGTAATGAGAAGCAATATAATCTATAAGTGCCTTATGAGCACCTTCTCCATATGTTTTATAGCCCTCCAACAAAACAGCAGTACTCATTAATTCCCTAATAACATCATAATATTCTTTAGTTACATTTGATGGAAACTTTGACAGGTTTATCTCCTTTATCATCTCCAAAGAGGTTTCAACCATCTTTAATATAGATTTTGCTTTTTCCGTGTCTATTGTAATCCTTATCAGATTATCTTCCATACTTAAAACACCTTCAGATATCCTTTCAAAATTATGCCATTAAGGATATTGTTCTTGAGTTGTGGGCTCAGCTTAATAAAGTTATCTGAGAAAAAGATATTAACCTTCCTTTTTAATATCTTTTCGTATCTCCCCAAGTCAACTTTTTTTTCTTTTGAAAACACAAATAAATCCAAGTCGCTTTCTTCAGTATCCTCCCCCCTTGCAGCAGAGCCAAATAACACAACTGCTTCTGGTGTTAATTTATTATCCATATAATCCAGCAAGCCTGATTCTTTTAAAGAAGAAATATTATCAATCTTTTTCAGAAACCTGAAATTTTCACCATCCCTGTTGGCATAATACACCGGATAATTATGAATCCTATGTCTTTTAACCAAAACAAGACCTTCTTTCTCCAGTTCTTTCAAATAATTTTTTACAGATAGTGGGGCTATTCCTGTATTTCTGCTTATCTCTCTAAGCTGAAACCCGATTCCCTTAGGTAGTGGATTCTCAAAAAATACCTTTAGTACCCTATATCTGTTATCTTTTTTTAACATATGTAATAATATTATAACAACTGTTATATAAATGTTACTATTGATTAAAATTGGAAGAATAACAAGAACAAAAAAAGATTATTAAAGAAAGAAAAAGTATAAAAATAGAAAACAATTTAATTCATTCTTGAGTTTCCTCTTTACTCTCTCCTTCTTTTTCTTCTTCCTCAGCTACTTCACCTTCTTCAACTTTCTCACCTTCTTTAGGTTCAACAACCTCTTCAGAAGGTTTAAACTCTTCTTTAACAGTTTCAACATCTTCCTCTTCTTTTATAATTGAAGTTATTGAAACAACTAAATCATTATCTGAAAGTCTCATCAATCTTACACCTTGTGAATTACGACCAACAACTGATATTCCAACACAAGGAGTTCTAATTAAAACACCATCTTTAGTAATAAACATAACATCCTCTTTATCTGAAACAACTTTAATACCAACTACTTTTCCATTCTTTTCAGTAGATTTAATATTAATAACACCCGAACCGCCGCGATTAATTAATCTGTAATCATTTACCTCGCTTCTTTTACCATAACCTTTGTCAGTTACAGTCAAAACAAATGGTGAATCACAAATTTCCATACCAATAACCTCTGAGGTTTTAACATTAATTCCACGAACACCAATGCTATTTCTACCTACTTCACGTACATCTGATTCTCTAAATCTAGCTGCACGACCATCTTTGGTAGCAAGTATCAATTGCTGATTTCCATCCGTCATAATTACATTAACTAAATTATCTCCATCACGTAAATTAATAGCAATTACTCCCCCCTGTCTAGGTCTTGAATATTCCATTAAATTAGTTTTCTTGACAATTCCTTTTGATGTTCCCATTACTAAATAAATATCAGCTCTAAATTCTTCAACAGGAATCATTGCCTGTATCTTTTCTCCATTAGCCATTTTAATTAAATTAACAACAGCTGTTCCTTTTGCATATCTAGTACCTTCAGGAATCTCAAAAGCCTTTAACCAATAAACCTTGCCTAAATTACTAAATAATAAAACATTTGCATGACTATCTGTTACAAATAAATCCTCAACATAATCCTCGTCCCTTGTTCCAGTTGCAACTATTCCTTTGCCGCCTCTTCTTTGAGCTTTGTAAGTTTCAAGAGCTACCCTCTTTGCATAACCTGCATGAGATAATGTTATTACTACCTTCTCCTTCTTGACTAAATCTTCACCACAAACATCATCATAATCACAAGATAATTGTGTTCTACGTTTATCACCATAAGTTTCCTTCAAATAATTCATATCCTGTTTTATAATCTCATAAATTCTTTTAACATTAGCAAGTATATCTTTGAAATCAGTAATACTAATTCCTAATTCTTTTAATTCATCAATTATCTTTTGAGTTTCTAAGCTTGTTAATCTCTGTAATTTCATATCTAATATTGCCTGTGCCTGTATCTCTGTTAATCTAAAATTATTAACTAAAACAATTCTAGCACCCTCGGCATCTTCACTTTTTTTTATAGCAGCAACAATATTATCAATATCATTTAACGCAATCTGTAAACCTTGCAATATATGTTCCCTTTCTTCTGCTTTTCTTAAATCAAATGCTGTTCTTTTTGTGATAATATCTTATTTATGTTTTACAAATTCAAATAAAATATCTTTTAAAGGTAAAATTTTTGGCTCATTATTTACTAAAGCAATCATTATGCAGCCAAATGTTGTTTCTAATGAGGTATGGTGGTAAAGATTATTTAATACTACCTCGGGATTAAATCCTTGTTTAACATCAATTACAATACTTAAACCATCTTTATCTGATTCATCCCTTATATTTGAAATTCCCTCTATTTTTTTATCTTTTACAAGTTCTGCAATATTGATAATTAATTGAGCTTTATTTACCTGATAAGGTATTTCAGAAATACTAATCTTTTTTTCGTGGCATTCTGCTATCGCCCTAACTGTTATTTTTCCTCTTCCAGTTTCATAAGCGTCTTTTATTCCAGATAATCCGCAAATCATTGCACCTGTTGGAAAATCAGGACCTTTGATGTAATTCATTAATTCTAAAACTGTTATCTCAGGATTATCAATCAAGGCAATAACAGCTGAACAAACTTCTGAAATATTATGCGGAGGAATATTTGTGGCCATACCTACTGCAATTCCAGAAGTGCCATTAATCAAAAGATTTGGCAATCTTGAAGGCAAAACAGTTGGTTCCTGTAAAGTATTATCAAAATTAGGAGCCATTAAAACAGTTTCTTTATCAATATCCTGCAACATCTCTTCAGCTATTTTGCTTAATTTAGCTTCAGTATATCTGTAAGCTGCTGCATTATCCCCATCAACAGAATTATGAACAAACACTCCTGCAGAAAGGGCAAAATTGTGGCTATTAGCTATAGTTAAGTCATAAACATCAACACACTTATTTAAAAATTCTATTTTCACAACTTTATGATTGCCATTTATTTCGTATAACAAAAGATTCTGATCTCCACTATAATATTTATTAAACCCTAAATCCCAAGTTGTGATGCTTTTAGCTCCAAAAACATTTTTTCTTGCTTTTTCAAAGTTTTCTTTATTTAAAAATAAATTATTATCTTTGAGATATAAACACACTTTAATGAATTTCTTTTTTCCTGTGAGGTTTGTCTTTCTGTTTTTATTAGAATTAACTATTTTCTCATGGAAAAGTTGTTTATATTCCGGGATTTGCCATAATCTTTTTAATGTCTTTGATGCCCTCTTACTAAACTCTTCAATTCTTTCTGGGTGCTCTTTCAGATATTTTTTATTGCCTTCACTAAATTTAAGGCTCATCTCTTGCCTATATCTATCTTTCTTCCAATTTTCTAAATTTCTTTTTGTTAATCTTTCAGAATAATTTTTTCTATTATCTTCATCAGCCCAAAAGTTCTTTCTTCCTTCAGCTAATTTTAATCTATAAGTAGGATCGCTTTTATGTTTATTAGAAGTAAAATTATAATGAGTCTGCCAATGCTCTTTCCAATTCACCCTCTTTATATTAATAGGGTCATTGTCTAATTTGTTAAAATTAACATGGTGCCTTATTCTACCACTAGATTTCTCATACATTTTGTTATTTAAATTCCATTCATCGGATAGAATATGAGCAAAATCCCAAGAATTCAACTTTGGCTGAAAAACCATAGAATAACCAACTGTATTAGAATCATCCTCTTTTGTAGAAAATCTAAAATAAGAGGGCATTAAAGAGTCTCCTGCTTTCAAATCTCTTGCCTCTTTGTAACTTCCATCTTTTAACATGAATTGGTGATTTAAAGTGCATTTTATTTCCTGTTTATTATCTAAAATCACTTTCATTATCTTGGTATTTTTTATAGTTAATCTAGGATTTTTTATTTCTGCTATTTTTATTTTATTATTAGTATCAACTGTATATGTAAAATTTCTTTTTCCTTTTTTATTCTCCTTTACTAATTCAGCGAAGGACAAATCTCTTCCATCTGTAAGTTTAACACAAGTATCTGCTGTAAAACAACCAAAATTTCCTTGACCTTTTACTAAAGGATATCTTAAAGAAAAATCTTGTGCTAATCTAACCATAGAATCATAAGCAGCAGTATCTCCATGTGGATGATAATTACCAATAACTGCACCAACAAGTTTAGCGGATTTTACAAACTTAGCAGTTGATTTCCAATTATTCTCCCAGAATGAATATAATATTCTTCTATGAACTGGTTTCAAACCATCTCTAACATCAGGTAAAGCTCTACCGACAATAACAGACATAGAATAATCTAAGTAAGACTGTTTCAATTCTACTTCAATTAAAACATTCTTTATTTTATCGTGTCCTTCTGTCATTTTTGTTTACCTAATTTACAAATATAACCAATACCTTCTTTTTTAATATCTAATAATTTTAATTTTGCTTTTGTTGCAATTGATTCTATATCTTTTTTTGAAAATTGTTCTGAAAGATTTTCACCTTCAGTTTCAAAATCGAAGTAAACAGTTGTACCTTTGATTTCTTTTATAGGGCTATTATATTTTTTATATTGTTTCATTCTTTCTTCAAAAGCATCTTCAGAGAATACACTTAAAATAATTATGCCATCATCTTTTAATACTCTTTTCATCTCTTCCAAAGCTTTAAACTTATATTCTCCAAAATTAACGAAAGAGTCTACGCATATAATAAAATCAAAAAACTTATTTTCAAAAGGCAGTTTTCTCACATCCCCTAATAATATTTGAGCATTGGGTATTAATTTGAGGTTTTTTCTAGTATTTTCTACAGCTTTTTCTTCATTATCTATTCCAAATAAATTTTGAGTAATATCTAAAATGGAATTTAAAGTTCTTCCATTACCACAACCAATATCTAAAACAATTGAATTTTTTGTAATAGTTTTTCTAATATAATCTTTTTCTGCAATAAACAACTGTTTATATGAATGGGGTATATCTTTTAATAGCCCTTCCCAAAAATCAATGTTTTTTAGTTGTTTTGTCATTTTGTTTTTTCCTTTGGGGCTAAGCATAGCGCATGCCCCTCTCGACTGTGGCTGAGCGCCGAAACGCTTAGACATCGAGGTTCTTAACAGCTTTTGCATTAGCCATAATAAATTCTTTTCTAGGTTCTACTTCTTCACCCATTAACATTGAAAACATTTTATCCGCTTCAACTGCATCCTCAATATTTATTCTCTTCAAATATCTTGTTGCAGGATCCATTGTAGTATCCCAAAGCTGTTCAGGATTCATCTCTCCTAAACCTTTGTATCTCTGAATACTTACCCCATCCCCCATTTCTTTCAAAACAATAGCAAGCTCAGCATCACTATAAACATAACTCGAATGTTTTCCTTTTGAAATTTTATACAAAGGAGGCATTGCTAAGTAAACGTAACCTTTTTCAATTAATTTAGGCATGTGCCTGAAAAAGAATGTCATTAACAAACAAGCTATATGAGAACCATCAACATCAGCATCAGTCATAATGACAATTTTATGATACCTTGCTTTCTCAATATTAAATTCTTCGGCAATGCCTGCACCAATTGCAGTAATCATTGTAATAATCTCATTATTATTAAATATTTTATCCAATCTGGCTTTTTCAACATTTAATATTTTACCACGTAAGGGCAATATTGCTTGGAATACACGAGAACGTCCTTGCTTCGCGCTATTATGTACAAAAACACCTGAAGCTAAAGCAAAGTTATGAGTTCCAGGAACTTCTATATCATAAACATCTATTTTTTCTTTTAAAAACTCAATTGACTTTATTTTTCTTTCATTTTTGGAAGGCTCTCTATAAAATGGGGCAAGATTACATTCCGAATTTAATTTATGAGCTTCAATATAAGTCCCATCAACAAGTCTAAACAAATGATCAGGTGTGCATATAACTTCTTCATCATTATCTAAAACTATCTTTATAACTTCTGCATTTTTCTTTGTTAGTCTTGGATTTAAAATTTTAGCAATAGTTATATGCCCATCATCTAATAAAGTATAACAATAATTTTGTTTTCCTAATTCATCTTCTTCAATTAATTCTTTAAAACTTAAATTTCTTCCATCGACAAGAGCAATTTTAGTATCTCCAAAAAAACAGCCTCCGGCACTATCGCCTTCCACAAGATAAAGCTCACATTTTGCCGGATCTCTTTCCTGACAATCTGATAATTTTCCAGGCAAACTATGCCCATCTAATGCGCCTTTTCTTCTTGTTAATTCACGAGCCTTACGCGCAGCTTCACGAGCCTTAGCGGCAGTAATGCACTTATCTAAAATAGCACGGGCAACTTTTGGATTCTCCTCGAAAAATGAAGAAAGCTGATCAGTTACAATACTATCAACAATGCCCTTTATCTCTGAATTTCCTAGTTTAGTCTTTGTCTGTCCCTCAAATTGCGGCTCTGGAACCTTAATGGAAATAATACATGCAAGTCCCTCCCTAGTATCATCACCACTTAAAGGCACATCTGATAATTTATTTTTCTTAATATAACTATTAATAACCCTTGTAAGTGCAGTTGAAAAACCAACAAGATGTGTACCCCCCTCATGAGTGTTGATATTATTTACAAATGAAAATACTGTTTCATTATAAGTATCATTATATTGCATTGCAATCTCAACACAAATATCATCCTGGTCTTTCTTGAAATAAATTATTTCTTTGTGTAAAACCTGTTTATTAGTATTTAAATATTCAACAAAACTTTTTATTCCACCCTGATAAGCAAATGTTTTTTCCTGTCCCTCAGCTCTCTCATCCTTTAAAATAATCTCAATTCCTGGATTTAAGAAAGCTAACTCTCTTAATCTTCCTGCTAAAATATTAAAATCAAATTCTAAAACAGTAAAAATAGTTTCATCAGGCCAGAATTGTACAAAAGTTCCTGTTTCAGTTTCAGGACAGGTTCCAATTACTTTCAAATCAAATAATGGAATTCCTTTTGCATATTCCTGCATGTGTATTTTTCCAAATTGTTTTATTTCTGCTCTTAATTTTTTAGACAAAGCATTTACAACAGAAACACCAACACCGTGCAAACCACCAGAAACCTTGTAAGCACCTTTATCAAATTTAGAACCAGCATGCAAGACTGTTAATGCAAGTTCTACACCTGATTTTCCTTCCTGCTGATGTATTCCAGTTGGAATTCCTCTTCCATTATCAGAAACAGAAACAGAATTATCAGGATGTATTTTAACAATAATCTTTGAACAAAAGCCAGCTAATGCTTCATCAATTGAATTGTCAGTAACCTCATAAACTAAATGATGCAAACCACGAACACTTATATCCCCAATATACATGCCAGGACGTAGCCTACAAGCTTCCAAACCTTTCAAAATCTTTATACTCTCTACATTATACCCTTGAGTATTTTCAGTCATTTTGTTCTCCAATTTTATAAAGCAGTTCTTTAACAGGAATAAAATTTCTTATTATATTTACCACCTTTATTGTATCTTCTTTTTTAAATCTTAGGTAATAATACTTCTTGTCTCTAAAACCAATTGTAGGTTCTAAACCCCATTTATCTTTAAAATAATCTCTTATTAATTTATTTTCTGAATAAGTGAATGAATTGGTGCATAATATAATATAATCTTGCTTAATACAATAACTTCCATCATCACAAACCCAAACAGCAAGACTAAAAGGGTTCAACAATTCTAAAACCTTTTTTGTTATTCCCTTTCTACCATTTTTATAAAACAGATTATAATAAAAATTAAATATTGGATGACTTAAGGTATTAAATGAATACTCAAGATTTTGCCTATTACTTCTTTTATTTATATAAATTCCTCCTTTAATAAACTCATTTAGTTGATTATATTGCCAAATCAAATATTCTTTTTGTGGTTCAGAATGGGTACTTCTAAAATAAGTCAAATTTTTTCTCTTTCTTAAACTTGAATCCCCCATTAAGCTGCCTACGATAAGATCATGTTGCAGTTGATTTAATAAAATAAATGGATTTTTCTCTATCAAAGTATCCCATTGTTTTACATTTTTTCCTAATTTTCTTACAGGAGTTAAGTATAAATCATAACTTTTTGAAAAAAGTTGAAGTTCTTTAGCAACTTTAAAATGATTTAACATTGTAGCCTTAGAACGGTGTATCCCTGGAAATAAAGCTAATATTTTTGCTTCACATAAAACTTTAGCAAGAACATTTTCATTAATTCCGACAAATAGTGCAAATTGTCTTATAGAAGGATAAGATTTAGATTGTTCTAAAAGTGTAGTAAGATTATATCTCTTCCTAACAGCCTCTAAACCCTTTAAAACCTGAATTGTCTCAACATTATAAGAACCATCATTTGAGCTATTTACAGCCTCTTTTGGGGCTATATTGTTATTATTTTCGGGAGTTTCAGCCATTTTTCTATTCCAATTTAGCTTTAGAGCTTGTTTGTTACTAATTTGTCAAAATAAAGCACTAATAATAATGCTTTTTCCTATATAATGTGATATTTCGCTGATTTATATACCTTTCTATCCCTAAAACCCTCAAAAACAGCACTTATACGCCTTAATAACGCTGTTTTCAAAATCAAGATTGAAAATTGTAATAAAGAAAAATCAAATCACAGCATATCATACCAAATATCGCGTTTATGCTTTGATAAAACCGCTAAAACATAATTCAATCTATTATTTATGACTTGTCTTGAAACCTTATTATGCCTTGCAATTTCAGTCCTTTTCATTGGTTTTTTAACATTAATTCCATAATGCATTTTAAAATCATCAATCATTTTTGCATATGTCTCTCGTTCAGGTTTTCTAATATAATACAGAGTCTCCTTTCTATCAAAATCACCATAAACTCCTTTAAATATTTTTAATCGTGGCGGGCTTTCTCTATAATTTTCAAGAATATCAAGAACAACTTTTCCAAATTCATCAAAATCTCTCTCAGAATTAATTAAAGGCTTTATTTCATGCCCCATTCCCAACGCATCAACGAGTGATTTTTGATAAGCCATATTGCAGTTATCAACTTAAAAAAATTAATAAAGTTATCTAATCTCAAATAACAATGAAACAAATCCCCCAAATGAAGAAAGCCCCGATTCCAAGAAACTAATTTTCTAAGGCAGTTTTATTCTCTTAATTCAATTTTAATAGATTTCTATGATTAAAAATATATCACAAACACGATGCGCCACCACATACTGAAAAAGCAAAGCTTTTCGGCACACA
>CAYHUT010000004.1:12436-20452 GCA_964359835.1 Candidatus Woesearchaeota archaeon | reverse complement strand
GGTTGATATTAAATGGTAAGATATCCTAAATATGTTCATTTAGGAAAAAATGTTAAGATTGAAGAAAATGTTCGTTTAGGTGTTGGTAGAGAAGAATTAGGCGATTTAGTTATTGGTGATAATTCTACAATTAGAAGCGTAACTGTTATTTATAGAGGTGCTGTTATTGGCAATAATTTTAATTCAGGACACAATGCTCTTATAAGGGAGAAAAATAAAATTGGAAATTATGTTGTTGTTGGTTCTTATTCTGAGTTAGCTCCTGGAAATAAAATTGGAGACTATTCAAATATACAAGGTCATTGCTTTTTAGAAGAAGCTGTTCTTGGCCAATATGTTTTTTTAGCGCCAGGTGTTAGAATCCTTGATGATATGTTTCCGATTGATCCTGATACTAGCAAATACCGGGGGGCGGTTATAGGTAATGATGTTTGTATTGGGGGAGGTGCTGTTTTACTTCCACATATTTTTATAGAAGATATGGTTTTAGTTGGAGCGGGAAGTGTTGTTACTAAAGGTATTTATTCTGGACAAGTATGGGTGGGGAATCCTGCGAAATTTATTAAAAACGTTTCACAATTAAAATATCCTGGAACGAATATTCCTTATTTACCTGGCACTAGAAAGAGGTGGGATTTAATTAACGGGGGCAAGAAGTAAAATGAATGTACCATTTGGAGATTTAAAACGAGACAAATTAGAAACTTATATCAATGATAAAACTATTGACCAAATAATAAAAGAAAATATTATACAAGTTATTGACAAAAATGATTTTATATTGGGAAAATATGTTACTGACTTTGAAAATGCATTTGCTGAATATTGCGGTGTAAAACATTGTGTTGGTGTTTCAAATGGTTTATCCGCATTGGAATTAGCACTAATTGGTGCTGGTGTTGGAAAAGACGATGAAGTAATTACTGTTGCCAATACTTTCAATGCAACTGCTGGTGCAATTTTAAAAACAGGAGCAAAAGTTGTTTTAGTTGATGCTGATGAAAAAGATTTCAATCTAGATATTAATCAGGTTAAAGATAAAATAACCTCTAAGACCAAAGTAATAATGCCTGTACATCTTTATGGTCAGACTGTTGATATGGATTCCTTGATAGACATTAGAGATATTAATGGAATAAATATTATTGAAGATGCATGTCAATCTCACGGCTCAAAATACCAAGGAGAGAGGGCAGGTTCATTTGGATTAGCCGGATGCTTTTCATTTTATCCGGGCAAGAACCTTGGTGCTTATGGTGATGGCGGAGCAATTGTAACTAATGATGATAATTTAGCATCTTTCTTGAGAAAAACAAGAAATTATGGCCAAGAAAAGAAATATCTGCATAATACTCGCGCAGATAATAGCCGATTAGATACAATACAGGCAGCTGTTCTTTTACCAAAATTGCAAGTTTTAGATAAATGGAATGGTATGAGGGCTGATAATGCAAAATTATATAAGGAATGTTTAAATGATGTTGAAGAAATACAATTACCTAGTCAAAGAAAAGAAGGAGAGCATATATACCATTTATTTGTTATAAAAGCTCAAAGAAGGGACGAACTTTATAAACATTTAGATGAAGAAAAGGACATTCAAGTTGGATTGCATTATCCTGTTCCAATACACTTGCAACCTTGCTTTTCAAGTTCGGGATATAAAGAAGGGGATTTCCCTGTTTCTGAAAGGTTATCCAAATCTATCTTGACACTTCCAATGTTTCCAACATTAAGGGAAGAAGAGATAAAATATATTGGAGATAGCATTAAAGAATTTTATGCTTAAAAACAGATTTTCTGTTTTTTGCATCCCAAAGATGTATGCATCTTTGTGATTCTAAACACTAATTTTTAATATATTTTTTTTGTTATTATTTTTTTAACTGCTCCACTTAGATATCCAAAGTATTTTATTGTGTTATAAACTGGAAGGAACCAGATAAAATTAAAATTTGGATCTTTCCTGAACTGTTTAATACTTTTGTATATTACCCATAAGGAAAATACTGGAAATATTACTATTGGGGCCCATGGTTTTGTTGATGATGCACCAACCCACTTATCATGTCTCCAGATTTCTTTAAAGGATTCAGGGTTATGATGGTATATTTCAGCATCTACACCAAGAGATTTAATTTTTAATTTTTGATAAAGTGTTTGGTCATCCGCAAAGCCTAATTTTGGGTCGAATCCGCCCGCTTTATTGTAATATTCCCTTAAAATTGCACCAAATATAACTCCTTTATTTTCTTCATCTACAACAGCATTTCTTTCTCCAAATGATCTTGCCCATAAATTTTGTTTGTTAGCGATTTTTTCTTGTTTATGCAAGGTACCTATTGTTTTTTTCTCTAAAATGGGTTTAATCATATCATTTATATATTCTTTACCCAACATAGTATCAGCACCTTCAAAAAATAAAATTTTACCTTTTGATTTAATTACTGCTAGATTCCAAGCATTGCCCGGACCCTTTATCCCTTTAACTTGTTGATATACTTTAATTCTATTATCTTTTTTTGCAAGCTCTTGTATTACTTCATAAGTTCTATCTTTTGAATTATCATCTACAATTATTAATTCCCAATTTGGATAATTCTGATTTATTAAAGAATCGATTAATTTACTTATATATTTCTCTTCGTTATAGGCTGCTGCAATAATTGAAACTAATGGTTGCTTTTCCATCTTTTTTTTGTTTTTAATTAGTTAATAAACTTATTGACTTATTAATATCCTTTAAGTGCTTTGTTCAATTTATCACTATCTTTTATTGTTGCATATATTGCTTTCAAAATAAAGGATTGGCCTATTATCGACTTGATTATTAAGCGATAGGGGTAATGATTAAATATCAATCTTTTTTCGTGATGAAGGGAGTATAATTTATCTAAAAATTTCATTTGAAATGCATCTTTCATAATGTTATAATTTAATACTTTGACTTTATTTGTTTCTAATAAGGGTATGGATACAAAAACTGTATTATCCTTGGTTATTAAATTAAAATTATTTTTTGAAATAAAATTAATTATATTATCAAAATTATTAATGAAATAATCTTTTTTAAACATTAGTTGAGTAGGAATTATTAGTTTGTGAAAGTTAAGATTATCTAATTTATTAAATGCTAGACTTGCTTTAAACAAGAGATAGTTGCTTAGGTGAGGAGAATGAATGTAATAGTCGCAACAGCTTATATCTTTTTTTGATTTTTCTAAAGAATAAATCTGTAAATCTTCCTTATAAGGAGAAATTTTTGAATTATTGTTAGAGATTAGTATGTAATCTCGTCCTTTTAATTTTTGTTTTAGGTTTTCTAATCCTTTGAATATTTCTTCTTTCTGGATATTTAGTACTCTTTCACTTGATTTGGGAATATTTTTTGGTAAAGGACCCTTTTTTAAAATTTCTTTAAACAAATTAAGATATTTTGTTTTATTATTATGGTCTTTATACACCCTTTTATACCCATTTTCAATTATCTTATTCATTTCTTTTTCATTTTTTAGATAATAATTTATTTTTTTAATTAAATCTTTTTTGTCTTTGAACATTATAATTTCTGTATTATTATTGAAAAAATCAAGATATCCTTCGAAATATTCTATTAATGCAAAAGATTTACAAGCAGATGCCTCAAATGGTTTTGCCTTAAGCTGTAATTTTCCATATCCCCCAGCTGATAATCCGAGATTAATTTTACTTTGGTTGATTAATTTAACTAAATCTTCTGTACTTAAATGGCCTAGGTTATATTTATCTAATTCGGGATATTTAGCCCATCCATCACCGAATACTTTAATGTTTATTTTATTATCTCCTAAATATTTAATATAATCAGCCCTATTTTGATTAGCTCTACCATAAAAACTAATATCATATATTTTTTCTAAATTTAAAGGTTTAAGATATTCACAATTAACCCCTGTACCAAATACACTTACATTTTTTATACCGTCTTTTTTATATAAACTATAACCATCTTGAGTGATTATATAATAATCAAAAAATAATGCATAATATCTTGTAAAATCCCAAAATCTCCAATCATCATCCCCGAACAAATTTATTGTTATTGTTTTTGGAGAAATTTGTTTTATTGTTTTGAATGTTTCAAGATAAAATTCATCGTATATCAATCCAAATAAGATATAATCGGGTTTTTCTTTCTTTACTAATTCAATTAACATTTCATTCATCTTTTTTTTACCATGATTGAAATAATTTTTTGCTGGATCAAATACTACAATATTGTCAAATATTTCTTTTAAAGGAAGATAATAATTATGATAAGGTCCGTCTTCTTTATTTTCAGCCCTCCAATGAGCATATAACATTTTTTTATTTTTCAATATTTCAATATATTTATTGGATTTGTTTAAATTTTTCATTTTTTAATAATCTTCATCTTTTTTAATTAGGAATATTCCTCTAATCTATAAACAGCCGCTTTTAAGCTTTTCTATGAATCTTTAAAATAACTAATCTAAATATCACTTTCTAATACAGATTTCTTTATATATGGGTTTTTTGGCTATTACCTTATGGAAAAAGTGTTAATTACTGGTGGAGCAGGGTATTTAGGTTCTGTTATGACTTGTCATTTCTTAAATAAAGGTTACAAGGTTACATGTTTGGATAATTTATTGTACCAACAAAATTCTTTATTTAATTATGTAAGAAATCCCAATTTTGATTTTGTCCATGGAGATTCTAGGGATGAAAATTTGATTAGAGAAACTATTCGCGATAAAGATGTTATTATTCCTCTCGCAGCTATTGTGGGAATGCCTGCTTGTAATAAAAAACCGGAAGATGCCACTTCCATAAATCGGAATGCTATTCTCTTAATCGACAGATTAAGAAGCAAAGATCAAAAAGTAATTTATCCTAATACCAACAGCGGTTATGGTGCTAAATCTGGTGCGGTTTTCTGTACTGAAGAAACACCTTTAGAACCTATTTCTTTGTATGGTATAGTTAAATGTGAGGCTGAAAATGCCTTGTTAGGGTCTGATAAAGGTGCAATAACTTTAAGGTTAGCAACAGTATTTGGAACTTCTCCAAGAATGAGAACAGACTTACTGGTAAATGATTTTGTATTAACTGCATTAACAAAAGGAGAAATTACTATCTTTGAAAAACATTTCAAGAGAAATTATATTCATATAATGGATGTAGCAAGATGTTTTGAATATTGTATTCAGAATTATGATAAAATGAAAGGAAAACCATATAATCTTGGATTGGATAATGCCAACTTATCAAAACAAGAATTGGCTGAAAAAGTTAAAAGTTTTGTTCCTAATTTTAAAATTAATTATGATGAATTTGGAAAAGATGTTGATAAAAGAAATTATATTGTATCCAATGAAAGAATACTAAGCACTGGTTTTAATACTCAATTTAGTATTGAAGATGGGATAAATGAATTAATCAAAGGATATAATATATTGTTAATAAATAATGCCCCTAATCAATTAAGGGAATTTCCATATACTAATAATTTAAAATAAAATCCATGTTAATTTATTTTAAGGAGTAACAAAAATGTCAAAAGTCGGATTTATATTACCAAGCAGCGAATATTTATATGATCCATTTAGGGGAGATCCCCATACTCATCTTCAGATACTTACTGTTTTAGATGATTATTTTAAACAAAAAATAGATACTTCTTTAATTGATTTAAGGGGTATAAAAAAGAATTTTGCAATAAATCATATACCTGAAAAAGACATTTATCTTTATTCTGTTTTTACACTAGACTACCATGAAAATGAATCCATTGTTAAAAGTTTAAGAGAAAGATATCCTAAATCCCTGCATGTTGCAGGTGGTCCACATGTTAGTTCATTTAAAGAAGAATCGCTTAAAATATTTGATAGTATTGTACTTGGTGATGGCGAAGAAAGTGTAAAAAAAATAATAGAAGATGTTGAAAAAAATCAACTTAAACAAGTTTATGTACAAGAGGAAGAAATTAATTTGGATAATTATCCTTACCCTTCAAGACATTATTTACCAAAATCTGCTACAGTAAGAAAAAACATGATGAATGTCAGGGCAAAAAAACAATATGATGAAATGCCTGGGACAACTGCTATTTTTTCAAGGGGTTGCCCTGGAAATTGCCATTTTTGTGCAATTCCTGAAATGAGAAAATATAATCCAAGAATAAGAACCAAAAATCCAAAATTAATTGAAGATGAAATTGAATATCTTAAAAAAGATTACGGTATAAAAGTAATAAATATTTTGGATGAAGTAGGAATACCTCCTGGTAGAAGAGCAATTCCTTATTTGGAAGCAATAGGAAAAACAAATGTTTATTGGAGAGCACAATTCCGCGCACAAGGGGTTCCTTTAGATGTAATAAAACTAGCAAAAGATTCAGGTTGTATTTCTTTAGGTTTCGGAATTGAGAGTGTTTCTCAAGATGTTTCAAACATAATAAATAAAAAATTAGATTTGAACAAAGCAAAAGAAACCATAAAAAATCTAAAAGAAAATGATATTGAAGCAAGAATTTATTTAATATTGGGTTTGCCTGGAGAACCTGCAGATATTGAAAAAAGAACATGGGATTTTATTAAAGAAACAGAACCCGGGATGGTTTTCTTATCATTATTTACAGCAAGACCTGGAACAGAAGTGTACATGAATCCTGAAAAATTTGGAATTAAATCTATTGATCATGATTGGGACAATTCAAGGCATTTGCATGGCAGATATGATACTGAAATACCTAAATTAAATTTTGAGTATAGCGATACAACTCCATTTGGAAAAAGCAGAAGTGCAGATGAAATTGTAAAAGGTTATCTTGAACTTCAACAAAAAATAAAAGAAGGAGGATATGGTCCTACTTAATCCATTATTTTTCTTTAGAACAAACTATCTTTTTACTATAATAATCTTTATTAACTGTTAAATGATTACAAATTTATGAATTTTTATAAAGGAAAGAAGGTTTTAGTGGCTGGTGGAACGGGATTAATAGGAAGATATCTTGTTGATAATCTAATTAATGAAGGTTCGATTGTTAGAATTGCTTCAATCGATGATCCTTCAAGAGCGCATCCTTTGGCTGAATTTATACGTGTTGATTTAACTGATTATTCGAATTGTGTAAATTCTTGTAAAAATATGGATTATGTTTTCAATCTTCTTTGCATAAAGGGAAATCCCAAATTTATGAAAGAGAAACCAGCGAGTGTTTTTGATCCAATGATACTTTTCAATACCAACTTATTGAAAGCTGCAAAAAATTCAAATGTAGAAAGATATCTTTATACTAGTACTTTGGGAGTTTATTCCCCTGCTGAAATATTTTATGAAGATGATGTTTGGAAGACTTTCCCTTCTGAAAATGATAGATTTGCAGGTTGGGCAAAAAGAATGGGGGAATTACAAACAGAAGCTTATAGAATAGAATATGGTTGGAATAATATTTCAATAGTAAGGCCTGCAAATACTTATGGTCCTTTTGATGATTTTACTTCTGAGAATTCAATGGTAGTTCCTTCTTTGATAAAAAGAGCTGTTGATGGAGAAAATCCCATGGTAATATGGGGGGATGGCAGTCCTGTTAGAGATTTTATTCATGCTAAAGATGTTGCTAGAGGAATATCATTAACTCTTGAAAAAGGAATAAGTTCTGAGTATCCTATTAATTTGGGTTGCGGTGAAGGATGCACTATTAAAAATCTTGTAGATGTAATATTAAATAATTTAGATAAAAAACCCGAGATAGTATGGGATACCTCAAAACCAATGGGTGATAAAAAAAGAATATTAGACATATCTAGGGCTAAATCATTATTAAACTGGACTCCTGAAATATCTTTAGAACAAGGAGTAAGAGATATTCTTATCTGGTATAAAGAAAATAGGTGGAATATTAATGGAACTGCTGTTAAGAAATAAACCATGGTCTCAAGAAATGATTCAAAAGGAAGAGAGAAAACAAAAGTCGGACTTGTTCAGATAAATAATAGTTTTAACAAT
>CAYHUT010000004.1:0-12426 GCA_964359835.1 Candidatus Woesearchaeota archaeon | reverse complement strand
CTTCAAGAGTTTTCTCAGTAATTTCTTTTTTATTAACAATCAAAATTATTTTCCTTATTCTGTAGGAATATTACAAGCATATGCCCAAAAACATTTAATAAATATAGAAAAATTTGATTTTTTATCACCTATTTATAAAAAAATTACTGTTGAGAATGCAGTAAAACACCTTTCAGATGCAGAAATTGTGTTTTTTAGTACATATGTGTGGAATTCTAATTTATCTTCTGAGATTGCAAAAAAAATTAAAATTAAAAATCCCGAAACTACTATTATTTTCGGAGGTTGTCAGGTACCTAGAAGAGATACAAAATTATTTATGGCTAATAATCCTTATTTAGATATTGCTTGTTCTGGAGAAGGAGAAAAGGTTTTTAAATCCATTCTTGAAAACTTTCCTGAAAAAAACTGGGAAAATGTCCCTTCTATTACTTATAATTCTAGAAAAGGAAAAATAATCACAAATCCTAATAATGGAAGAATATTAGACTTAAAAGAAATACCTTCTCCCTATCTTTCAGGTGTTTTTGATAAAATAATGAAAAAAAACCCTGATGAAACATGGATAGGATTATGGGAAACTAATAGGGGTTGTCCCTTTGGTTGTTCTTATTGTGAATGGGGCGGGGATTATTATAAACAATTAATTCATCACGATTTAGAAAAATTAGTACAAGAGGTAGATTGGTTTAGTAAGAATAAAGTTGAATTTATTTTTTGTTGCGACTCCAATTTTGGAATAACTGAAAGGGATCTTGAAATTTCCAAGAAAATTGCAAATAATAAACAAAAATATGGTTATCCTAAGGCATTTTCAGTTCAAAATACAAAAAATTCAACAATAAGATCTTATGATATACAAAAAATATTGGGCGGGGCAGGATTAAGTAAAGGTGTTAATCTTGCATTCCAATCTTTAAATAAAAATACTCTTGTTGCGGTTGGAAGGAAAAATATTTCAAATGAAACTTTTAATCAATTGCAAAGTAAATTTAATAGTGAAGGAATAGAAACTTTTTCAGATATAATTTTAGGATTGCCTGAAGAGACGTATGAATCCTTTGTTGATGGGCTCGAAGTGTTAATTGAAAATGGTCAAAAGAATAGAATACAAATAAATAACCTATCCTTATTACATAATTCTGAAATGGGTGCTGTTGAATACCAAAAAAAATACAGAATACAATTTGTAGAAAATACTTTAATTAATGTTCACGGTAGTTTGGGTGGAAATGAAATTGAAGAAAAACAGAAAATGGTTACTGGAACAAATACAATGCCTCCTGAAAAATGGGTAGAAGCTCGTTCTTATGGTTGGATGTTATCGTTGTTATACTTTGATAAACTCTTACAAATCCCTTTTACAGTTTTAAGAAATAATTATGATGTCAAGTATAAGGAAATTATAAATTACTTTTTAAATTCAGATGTTAAAACTAGCCCAATTATAAGCAATATTGGCGGTTTTTTTAGAGAGAGAGCAAAAGCAATTCAAACTGGAAGTTCTGAGTTTTGTGAATCAAAAGAATGGTTAAATATATGGTGGCCTGCAGATGAATTAAGTATAATCAAACTTTTTACTAATGATCAAATTAACGAATTTTATTCTGAATCAAAATCTTTGATTAAAAGTTTTTTAAATTATAAAAATATTGAATTTGAAGAAAAAATAATAGATGAATCAGTAAAATTAAATAATTATTTGATGAAAAGACCCTTTCAAAAGGAAAATTTAGTATTAAATCTAAATTATAATATTTGGGAATTTTATCATTCTGATTCAATAAAAAAACCAATACCATTGAAAAAAAATGAGAGTAAATATTTAATTAACAGAACAGGTGAAGTTTACAATTCTTGGGAGGATTGGTGCCAAAAAGTAATATGGTATGGTAATAAAAGGGGAGCTTATATCTATCCTTGCGAGGTTTTAGAAAAATGAAAAAAGATGAATTTGCATTAATCACTGCTTCAAGTAAAGGATTGGGGAAAGCAATTGCTTTGGCTTTTGCTGAGGAAGGATATAATATAATATTAAATGGGAGAAATGATGAATATATTTACTCTGCAAAAAAAGAGATTGATTCCAAGGGTGTTGGTGTAGTTGTAGTAAAGGGGGATATTCGTGATAAGAAAGTTTTGGATAATTTTTATCAAATTGCTTCTACTCGAAATACTTCAATACTTGTAAATAATGCCGCAATCCCCTGTTGTGGAAAACCTCTTGAACAGTTAACTGATGAATATATTAATGAGAATGTTGGAATAAATCTTATTGCTCAATTAAAATTAACAAGACGTTTGTATTCCATTTTTGTAGAAAATGGTTATGGTACAATAATTAATATCAATTCAATAGTAGGCATTGAACTTAAAGAATATCGGAGTATTCATTCAGCCTCTAAATGGGGATTGAGGGGATTTACAGAGTCATTAAGGATAGAAGCAAATAAAAAAGGAATTAGAATTATAGAAGTATATCCTACAAGTATTATGACAAATCCCGAACATAAATTTGGTATGAATCCTGATGATGTTGCTAAAAAAATTGTAGATAATTACATAAATAAAACCACTGATGAATTAACTATTGATGGAAGACCTCCAGAATTTAGACCGGGGTACAAAGGTTGAAATCATGAATAAGAAAAAACTATTAGTTTGCGGGGCAACAGGTTTTATAGGTAGAAATCTTGCTGAATATTTTTCAAAAAAAGATGAATTTGAAGTTTATGGCACTTATTTTAATTCATCACCTTATGAAAATTCTAGGATTAATTTTATAAAAACAGATTTAAGAAATCCTGAAGATGTTCAAAAAGCTGTTACTAATAAAGATATTATTATACACATGGCTGCAACTACTTCTGGTGCAAAAGATATAATCAACAAACCTTATATGCATGTTACTGATAATGCTGTAATAAGTTCTCTTTTACTTAGGGTAGCATATGATAATAATGTCTCTCATTTTATTTTTCCAAGTTGTACTGTTATGTATAAACCTTCTGAAAACGCTATTCGCGAGGATGATTTTAATCCTTCTGATGAAATTTTGAAATCATACTTTGGTGTGGCTTGGACAAAAGTATATATTGAAAAAATGTGTGAGTTTTATTCGAGACTTGGAAAAACCAAACACACTGTTTTAAGGCATTCAAATGTTTATGGGCCTTATGATAAATATGATTTAGAGAAATCGCATGTTTTTGGAGCTACTATCACTAAGGTTATGACTGCTGAAGAAGGAAGTTCTATAGTTGTTTGGGGGGATGGTGAAGAAGAAAGAGATCTTATTCATGTAAATGATTTATGTGCTTTTATTGATTTATCCCTGAATCAAAAGACTAGTTTTGAATTGGTTAATGTGGGTGCAGGTGAATCAATATCTGTAAAAGGACTTGTTGAAAAGGTGATAAAACATTCCGGAAAGAACTTGAGCATAACTTTTGATAAGACTAAACCTTCAATTAAAACCAAAATTTGTTTAGATGTTTCTAAAGTGAAAGATATATTTGCGTGGGAGAAGAAAATTTCATTGGATGATGGAATTATTGATACTATTGAATGGTATAAATTGAATAAAATTAATAAATTTTGAAATAGTTGTTTATCTCTATAAATCCCTAAATAAAAGAATATTGCAATATATAAACCCAAGCATAGATTTATTTATAAAGGGTTTTTTTGATGTATAATAAGGTGATTTTTTGAAAGCATTAATACTAGCAGGTGGATTTGGTACAAGATTGAAGGATGTTGTTAAAGATGTCCCTAAACCTATGGCTTTAGTTGCTGGAAAGCCTTTTTTAGAGTATCAGCTTAGATATTTAAAAGAACAGAATGTCAAAGAAGTAATTTTAGCAGTACACCATATGTCCAGCAAGATTAAGTCTTATTTTGCGGGGGGGTTAAGATTAGGGATAGATATAATCTATTCTGAAGAAGATTCTCCATTAGGAACTGGTGGAGCAATTAAAAAAGCCCAAAGATATTTAGACGATACCTTTTTAGTGCTTAATGGAGATTCTTATTCCAAAATCAATCTTGAAGATTTTTTAAATTTTCATAATGCTAAAAAAAGCAATTTTACGATTAGTTTAACAAAATCTGATAATGCTATAAATTATGGCGGAGTGACTTTAGAAGGTAATAAAGTTAATAGTTTTGTTGAAAAAGGAATTGGGGGGCATAGTTTAATTAATACGGGGATTTATTTATTTGAACCTAAAATTTTTGATTATATTCCTGCAGATAAACCTATTTCTTTAGAAAAGGAAGTATTTCCTAGATTAGTCGCTGAAAATTCTCTTTTTGGATATGTTTACCAAGATTATTTTATAGATATTGGAAGACCTGAAACTTACAAACAATTTAAGCATGATGTATTGGATAGTCTTTCTTTAAGAGGTGATGAAAAACTTATCAATGCAATGAAGAAAATGAAATCAAATGGCATTAATTTAATTCTTGTTGTAGATGACGACAAAAAATTAAAAGGTGTACTTACAGATCAAATTATTAACAGCTATCTTCTTAAGGAAAAATCAATTGATGCACCTATTCATGAGGTAATGGTGAATGATCCAATTACTGTTAATACTAAAGATGATAACTCTAAAATTTCAGAATTGCTTATTTCTGGAATTAATCAGTTACCGGTATTGGATGATGATAGAAGAGTTGTTGATGTTGAATTCAGGGTTGAAAAAATAAAAACAGAAACTTTTCCAATATTAAGAGGAAAAGCCCCATTAAGAATTAGTTTCGCAGGAGGAGGCACAGATTTGCCTTATTTTTTTGAACAAAATGGGGGGGTTGTAATAAATGCAACTATTAATCAATATTGCCATGCAACTATTGTAAAAAGAGCAGATTCTAAAATTTTAATAAATTCCGATTTATGTGATGATTTATTTTTTGATGTGCGTAACATAGAGTGCGATGGCAAATTCAATCTTGTAAAAGCTGTTACTAATATTTTAAAACCTGATTTTGGTTTTGAATTATACTTAAGAAATGATGTCCCCCCAGGCAGAGGGCTTGGTTCTTCGGCAACATTAGCGGTTTTAATTGCCAAGCTTATTTCTAATTTGCAAAGCCATGAATATGATGATTACAAACTTGCAGATATTGCTTATACTGCCGAAAGGGATGAATTAAAGATAAAAGGTGGATGGCAGGATCAATATGCTGCTGTAACTGGCGGATTTAATTTTATGGAATTTGATGCAGATAAAAGAATAATTTATCCTTTACGTTTAAAAGAAGATACTATAAGCGAATTGAATGAAAGATTATTATTATGTTATGTTGGAAGCTCCCATTATTCTAGCGATGTTCACGAAAATCAAGAAAAATCTTTTATTGCAAAAAAAGAAGATATGGTCCCCAAACTAATTGAATTAAAAAAAATAGCTATTGACATAAAAGACTCATTATTAGTGGGGGAATTGGATAAAATTGGAGATTTACTGCACAAATCCTGGGAAAATAAGAAAAGATTAGATAGTGTAATTTCAAATATTGAGATTGATAGGCTTTACAATATCGGTTTAAAAAATGGAGCTTATGGGGGCAAACTTCTTGGAGCAGGTGCAGGGGGATATTTATTGTTTATGCATTCTCCGTATAAGAGAAATCAACTGTCCAGAGTTCTTGAATCTGAAGGAGGTTCTATACTTAATTTTAATTTTGAGAAAAAAGGAGTCAAGGTTTGGCAAGTCAGAGATTAAAGATTAATTTTTATTAAAATAATGTCTTATTAAAGAAAAGTTTTATAAATAGAATTAATATAAAAAAATTGAAACCAATGAAAAAGAAAATACTTTTATTATTTACACCTGTTGAACAGGAAAGCAGGATGCAAGGTGTAATAGATGAAACTGGAAAATTTGAATATCCTGTTGGTTTATCTTATCTATATCCCATACTTAAAAATGAGGGTTATGATGTTCTTATTAAGAGTTATATGTTTTGGAGAGAAAACAATTTTCTTTTGCAACTTGAAAAAGTAATGCGTGAATTTCAACCTGATTTTGCGGGTATATCTGTATTAACAATGGCTAGGGTTTCAACTTATAAAGCCATTAATTTAATAAAAAAAATAAATCCTAAAGTAAAAATAATTCTTGGCGGGATGCATGCCAGTTTAATGTATAAACAACTTTTGGAAAATTTTCCAATAGAAGCAATTTGCGTGGGTGAATCAGAAGAAAGTTTGCCAGAATTACTAAATGGAATAATCAAGCGGAAAAATTTAGGAAAAATCAAAGGTATTGCCTTTAAGAAAAATAATGAAATAATTTATACAGGTTTAAGAAAAATAAATATGGATTTGAATAAATATCCTCTCCCAAATCTGGACCAGTTTATGAATAAAGATCATAAAGTTCTTAGAATTCTTTCTTCTAGGGGATGCCCCAATAAATGTTCTTTTTGTTGTTTAGATAGTGTTTCAAGACGTATTTGGAGGCCTAGGGATTATAAAAAAGTTGTAGATGAAATTGAACAAGCAATAAAAAAATATCCCTGGATTGAAACAATTGAATTTAATGATGACACTGTAACCTTAGATAATAATAGAATGATAAATTTATGCAAAGAAATTGTTAAACGGGGTATAAAAAAAGAAATAACTTGCCAAGGTAGAATAAAACCTGTTTCTAAAGAAATGTTTGAATGGATGGAAAAAGCAGGGGTTGTTCAGCTAGCGTTTGGAATTGAAACTGGCAGTGCAAAATTATTAGATTCAATTCATAAAGGAATAACTAAAAAAGATTGTGTGGAAACTTTTAATTTACTCAAGGGTCATAAAATAAAAGCAATAAAACTTTTAATTGTCGGACTTCCTGGTGAAAATGAAGAAACTGTAAACGAAACAATATCTTTTATGAAATACTTAAATAAAATTATACCTACTGATTTTTTTACAGCTACACCTTTAATTGTATATCCTGGTACTGAAGTTTATGAAATTGCCAAACAAAAAGGATTTATTGATGATAGTTTTTGGTTAACACATAAACAATGCCCTCTTTATACTGCAGAACATTCTGAAGAATGGTTAAGAAAAATGGCAAATAAAATGGCATTGGAATGTGCTTTGGCACAGGGTAAAATCTATTTTTTAAGAAGAGCAATTGAAAAGATAGTTTCAAATCCAAAATATTACTTGAAAAGAATAAAACAAGGTTTATGAAATATTTAGTTAATATTTATTTCAAAACTTTTAATTTATAATATACTTCATCAAAGACAAATAATCTTTCCCAGACTTGTTGCCATCTTTTTGATTGATTAAAAAGTTTATCTACTATATGGAATATTCTCCAGGATAATTTATCCTTTTCACATAATAAACGTAATTCTTCTTTTATTATTCCAAACCTCACTTTTCCATGTTTTTGTTTATTATCAGATAAACTTGTAAACATTATGAAACTTCCAATTCCAAAAGTTTGATGATGGTAAGCATATTTTGTGCTGTATATACTGGTAAAATGTGGAACATAAACTTCTATTGTAGCATTAGGTTTACAAATTCGATATAATTCATCCATTAATCTGAAAAAATCTTGAGTATGTTCCAAAACATAATGGGTGTAAATATGGTCAAAAGTATTATCCTCAAATGGAAGTTTTTTTTCAAAATCAGCATATACGTCTGCTTTTACTTCTTTGTTAAAATCTAAATTTACCCACCCTTGCCAATAATTTATTCCACATCCCAGATTTAATTTGTTGAAAGATTTAGGATTAATCTTTAATTTATTTTCTTTGTTTTTTTCTGCCATTATAAATCACATTCCTCACACATTTTGTAAATTTTTCTATTACCTCTAGCAAGTTCCTTTCTTATATTACTCATTCTTTTCCCTTTCCAAACACGCATTATACTCTCTTTATTTAAATCTCCGATTACTATTTCCGATAAATAATCATTGTAACACAAAACAACTTTACCATAAGAATCAATAACAAAATTTCTTCTCGGTTCAAAACAAGGTTTTGTAGATTTAATATACTCTTGTCTAACTGATTTTAACAAACCGCCCCTTTAGCAGAAGCATAAACACTCAATCGTGGCAAAGGTCTTTCAGCTGAACGAGAAGACATCATTAAGATATGCCTTTTTTTTAAATCGCCCTCTTTCATTTGATTACTTTTCATATAAGGTAAATTCCCCTTAACCAAAAAATTGGTGCTTTTGCATTTGTATCAAATATCTTTTCAATATCCTTATAATCCATGTTTTCGAAAAGGTCAATGATATGACTACCCCCCCGCACAATTAATAAACATTTCAACAGTATCATTATTAATTCTATAAATTTTATTAAAAAGATTATGGGTATTATCTCTATCACATATATCCAAAGTATATAATTCTAATTTTGTAAGGGAATTGGAATCTATATCTGTAAGTTCTTTTTTTAAATAACATAATTTTTGAGAATCACGATCTATAAGAGACATTTTCCTACACTTACCAACAAGATTTTTACAGAGTTCCTTACCTATTCCGTCAGAAGCACCAGTTATTAATGCATGTTTATTATATACCCAATCTTTAGTATTTTTATTTATCATTTTTGTTTGGTTTAAAAGATTATAAATTAAGATAATTAAATTTTATAAGCAAAGTATATTTAATTATTTCTATTCAATAATATAGATATAAAAATAGATAATTAGCCAATAATCAATTTTTCAACAAATTTGAAGTCGTTAAATTAAACTATTCTAATGAAATTTTACCAGCATACAAAAAAGCACTAGAATCTGATAAATCAACCCTTTTAATAGAAGAAGTTGAGTTATATCTGCAAGAGTAATATAAAGATTATTTTATGGAATTAAGATTTTCAAAATTATCATAAACACTATCGTTTCTGAGTATATCTCTTATCTTTTTTGCATATAGTTTATTGAATTTCTCTTGTATAAACCATTTTATTATATATCTTTTTCTGAATAATCCCTCAAATAAGAGTATATAATTATATTTTTCCTTAAAAAATCTTTTTTGGTATATTGAAGATATGGTTTTTTCCACGAATAATGGCCAATAAATAACTTTTTTAAAATAATAAGATTTTATCTTATGTACTCTAGTTGAATTCATTAAAGGGATAAACACAAATGAAGTATTATTTTTATTTATTAATTTATTATCTTTTTTTGCGAACAAATTTATAACATCTTCAAGATTGGCCAAAAAATAATTTTTTTCTATAATGAATTGACTTGGAAATAGGTGGTTTATAAATTCTTCTTTTTTTAGATTGGAGAGGGCTGTAGATGTATCAAATCTAAGATATTTTCCTAAATATTTTGAATTGAGATAATAGTCACAACAGGATATCGGTCTTTTTGTTTCTTCTATAGAACAAACCTGGATTATATCTTTATATAAGCTATAATCGACATCATTTTCTACAAAACTTACATATCTATAATTTTTTAATAATTTGGATAGATTACTCTTAGATTTTTCCTTTATCAAGTTAACAGATATTTTTTTAATTCTATTATCCACACTCTTCAAATTTTTTTTATTAAATTTAAATGAATTAATGCTATATATTCGCTTGTTTAGGATTTCTTTAAGTTGTTTTTCCAATAAATAATCTTTTATCAGTCTTTTATATAAATTATTTGCGATTCTGTTTCTTTCTTTATTATTAATTAAATAATACTTTATTTTTTTTAGAAGTTCTTCTTTTGTTTTAAACATCACAATTTCATCATTCTCTTTGAAATAATCTTTATAATCTTCGCAATATTCTATAAGAGAAAAGCTTTTGCATAACCCCGTTTCTAATAATCTGCCTTTTATATGGGGGATATTATTGTGATTTTTTGAAAAAGATAAATTAATCTTGCTTTTATTTATTACTTTAACCATGTCATGAAAATTTAAAGGGCCACCATATATTTTTCTTATGTCTTTATAATTCCACCACCCATTGCCAAAAATACTAATCTTTATCCCATTTTTTAATAGGTATTTAATTAATTCATATCTATCTGATTTAGGATAACCTATAAAAGTTACATCCAACTCTTTGGGTATATCTAATGGTATAAAAACACTAGGATTTGGAATTGTGAATATAAAATATGAATTTTTATTTCCCCCCTTTATATAATTTTTTAAGAATCGAGGTTGACAAATTAAACAACAATTAAATAAATCTTTATAATATCTTGAATAAATTCCATAATTAATATCATCATCGCCAAATAAATTAATAGTTATTATTTTTGGAAATCTTTCCTTAATATGTGCTAAGGTTTCTAAGGTATATTCATCGGCTATTAACCAAAAAAAGATATAATCTGGTTTTTCTCTTTCTATTATTTTAATAAATATACTATTCATTTCATCCCTTCCATATTTTAAAAGATTTTTTTGTGGATCAAATAATGCTACATCCTTGAATAATTTTTTAAATGGATCATACCAGCACTGAGAGGTGGTATAGTTGAGATTTTCACAACCCCAGGCAGCCATTAATAATTTTTTATTTTTAGTTAACATTTTATTTTCCTAAACAATTTGTATAAAACTTAAATTTTGAATACTTTATAAATTAGTATCTTATCCCCAATTACAAATTAATGTATTATAAAACATATATTAAACTATAACAATTCTTAAAAGCAAATTTATATGGGATTAATCATGAAATTAGACATTCCTTTGATGGATAATAATATAACCAAAGATGATTTAGACAGTTTAATAGCCTTTTTAAGCCAAAATCCTGCGCCAATATTGACCCAATCAAGTAATGTTGCCCAATTTGAAAAAGAGTGGTCTGATTGGCTGGGTGTTAAATACAGTCTTTTTGTCAATTCAGGAGCTTCAGCTAATTTGCTTACAATTGGTTCTATAAAATATTTGTATGGCAATGGAGAAATAATATTGCCCCCTTTAACATGGGTTTCAGATATATCTTCAGTTTTGCATTATAACTTTAAGCCGGTTTTTGCAGATATAAATTGGTATAACCTTGCTATGAAAGAAAGTGAAGTTATTTCCAAGATTAATAAAAATACCAAGGCTGTTTTTCTAACGCATATTCTAGGTTATAATGGATTAACTCAAAAGTTATTGAATAAATTAGATGAAATGGAAATACCTCTTATTGAAGATGTTTGTGAATCACATGGAGCAACATTTAATGGCAAAAAATTAGGAAGTTTTGGGTTAATATCCAACTTTTCTTTTTATTATGCTCATCATATGAGTACAATTGAAGGCGGAATGATTTGTACAAATAATGAAGATATTTACCAAGTTCTTAGGGTTTTAAGATCACACGGCATGGTTAGAGAATCAACTTCTCCAGATTTTAAAGATAAATACAAAAATGGTTATCCTGACTTGAATCCAGATTTTATCTTCGCATATCCTGCTTATAATGTAAGAAGTACTGAGATAAATGCTGTTTTAGGAAGAAACCAATTAAAAAGGCTTGATAAAAACAATGAAATTAGAACCGAAAACTTAAAATTATTTTTATCAAATTTAGATTCCAAAAAATACAAAACAGATTTTGATTTAGAAGGTTCTGTAAATTATGCATTTACTTTATTATTGAATGAACCAAATGATAAACTAAGAGATAATGTAATGAAGAAATTAAAAGAAGCTAATGTAGAGTTTAGAAGAGGTATGAGTGGCGGTGGAAATCAGCTAAGACAACCATATTTAAGAAAAATCTTACCTGAAAATGAATTTTTAAAATATCCAAATGTTGACCATGTTCATTTTTATGGTTTTTATATTGGTAATTACCCCAGTTTGCTTAAAGAAAAAATAGTGGATTTGTGTGAATTACTTAATTCAGTTCCCTCTAAATAGATAGGTTTTTAAACATTTCTTATAAATAACTTAATATGAACAAAAATAGAAAAATAATATTTGCACCTTGGTCTTGTAGCAATAAAAATTATTATGCTTTTCAGACATGGTATCATCCTTTATCTAAAATTTTCAAAAATATTATTACTTTTGATCCTATGGAAGTTATGAATCTTCATGGTCACGATGAAATGAATAGAATGTTCTTGGAAATGATTAATAAAGAACAACCTGATTATGTGTTTCTTTGGATGATTATTGATGAGTTTAGTCTGGATACATTGATGCAAATTAAAAAAGTTTCTCCGAAAACTAAGGTTCTAAATTTTTGTAGTGATGATGATACTATATTTGATAGCTATTCAATTTATATGTCTGAATTTGTTGATTATTTTCTTATAACCCATAAAGAATATATGCCTCGTTATAAAAATAAAGCTTTTTTATCATTAGCTACAGATACGGATACATTCAAGCCTTTAAATTTAGAAAAAATATATAGAGAACTTTGAATAACCCTTAATTTTTTAATAAAAAACATATTTCCACAG
>CAYHUT010000003.1:6016-20752 GCA_964359835.1 Candidatus Woesearchaeota archaeon | reverse complement strand
TTACTGCAATGTCAAATCTATCTAAAAAAGGAGGTGTAAAATTAAAAGTTCCTTCATCTTCGTAATTTGCAGTTACAAATAAAGGTCCTGTAACTGCTGTTAAAAGTTTTCCACCATAAACAACTTTTCCAGTGTCCACTAATCTCATTATAATGCTTAAAACATCTGGAGGTGTTCTATTTCCCTCATCTAAAATCTTAATAGGACATTGCAAAAATCTATTTGGAATTACAACCCTTTCTCCATCTTTGACAAGTTTTCCTAAATCATAAGAAGCAACCATTTTTTCTTCTGTAAGCTGAGGATGTCCTTGTATTTCTGCTGATAATATTTCTTCTAGAGGAGTTCCTGTAAAAAAATGTCCTGCAAACTCTGCTCCTGTTGTTTTACCAATACCTGGGGCTCCTGTAATTAACATAGTCCCATGATTTAATAGGGATGTCAATGTTGCAAATAAAAGTGGTGAAGAATAACTCTTAGAGCCTTCTTTTGCCAAATTAAGAGTATAGCCTGCGCCTCCCGCTAATGTTACCTGTTCTGGCTGTTTTGTAAAAATATCAAAATTAGTATTTACATATAATCCCCTATCTCCTATAATTTTATATAATTCATGAACTTTTTCCTGTTCTGTTAAATCAGTTTTATTGTGATTATTCATCTTCTGCCTCCTTTACAATAGTCAGTTTTACCTCGACAACTGTTCTTGGTTTTAATTCATTTCTTAAAAAACTAGGAATAACTATTACCTGTTGTTCTCCATGTTTTGCTATTTTTTTTGTTATTGTGAATGTTTTACCCATATGATTCCTGCCTATTATACATATATTTTATGTATATACTGGTCGACTTAAGTCGACTGTATACACAAAAGACATTGGTTTTATACATAATTTACATGTCTTTTAGTGTATTTTGTTACATTTGATAAAGGTTCAAACTATTTAAACCTTGTGTTTTGTAACTACTTATAAGTAATAGTTAATAGTCGATTAACCTAATAACATTTAAATAGCTATAAAATACATGCAAATTGAGGGATAGGGGAAATAAAAACATTAAAAAATGCAAAAGCATTTTTGGGGTGTCAAAAACCAGGAGGTTTTTAATCATGTCAAATAATAATCAACAGCAACCAATCTATATCATGGCGCAAGATTCACAAAGAACAGCAGGCAGAGATGCACAAAGAACAAATATTTTAGCAGCTAAATTAGTAGCTGAAACAGTTCGTACAACTTTAGGCCCAAAAGGCATGGATAAAATGCTAGTTGATTCAATGGGTGATATAATTGTCACAAATGATGGCGTTACAATTCTACAAGAAATGCAAATTGAACATCCAGCAGCAAAAATGATTGTAGAAGTTGCTAAAACACAAGAAAATGAAGTTGGTGACGGAACAACAACAGCTGTTATTCTTGCAGGTGAATTATTAAAAAACGCAGAAGTTTTATTAGAAAAAAACATCCATCCAACTGTTATCACAAAAGGATACAGATTAGCAGCTGAAAAATCACAGGAAATTTTGAATGACATTGCAGAATCAATCACAATCAAAGATAAATCTATCTTAATAGACATCGCAACAACAGCAATGACTGGAAAAGGCGCAGAAGTTGCAAAAGAAAAACTTTCTGAATTAATTGTAAATGCGGTCTTGCAAGTTGCAGACAATGAAAACGGAAAAATAAGAATTGACATTAACGATATAAAATTAGAAAAAAAAGTTGGCTCAGGCATTGAAGATACTGAGCTAGTTCAGGGAATTATTCTAGATAAAGAAAAAGTTCATCCAGGAATGCCAAGAAAAATAGAGTCTGCAAAAATTGCATTATTAGATATTGCATTAGAAATCAGAGACACAGAAACAGATGCAAAAATACAATTAACTGATCCAGCACAACTTCAAGGTTTCTTAGACATGGAAGAAAAAATGATAAGGAATATGGTTGATAAGGTTATAAAATCAAATTGCAGTGTAGTTTTCTGCCAAAAAGGCATTGATGATTTGGCTCAGCATTTCCTAGCAAAAGCTGGAATTTATGCAGCAAGAAGAATAAAAAAATCAGATATGGAAAAACTTGCAAGAGCAACAGGCGGAAACATCATAAGCAATTTAGATGACTTATCAACAAAAGATCTTGGTTTTGCAGCATTAGTTGAAGAGCGCAAAGTCAATGAAGAAGATATGACTTATGTAACAGGCTGTAAAAAACCAAAAGCAGTTACAATCCTAGTAAGAGGCGGAACAGAACATGTTGTAGCAGAAGTAGAACGTGCAATAAAAGATGCAATTGGAGATATAATTGCCGCAATCACAATTGAAAAAGTAGTTGGTGGCGCAGGCGCATGTGAAGTAGAACTTGCAAGACAAATAAGAAAATTCGCAAACTCATTATCTGGACGTGAACAACTTGCAGTAAATGCATTTGCTGAAGCATTAGAAATTATTCCAATTACTCTAGCTGAAAATGCCGGCTTAGATCCAATTGATATGTTAACAGAACTAAAATCAGCACATGATAAAAATCAAAAATGGGCTGGCTTGGATGTTTTCTCAGGTAAAGTCATAGATGCCTGGAAAAAAGGAATTATAGAACCATTAAAAATAAAAACACAGGCAATAAAATCTGCCTCAGAAGTTGCTGAATTAATACTAAGAATTGATGATGTATTAGCTGCTTATTCTCCAAAATCAGGAAAACCTCAAATGTCTCCTGACGCACAAGGAATGATGTGATGAAAATTTTATATTTTCAGCACACCAAAAATGTTATACATTTTTTAGCGTGATTTAATTTTTCTTAACAACAGCGCCATCAGCAGTATCTTTTACTGAATAGCCTAATTTAGAAATCTCATCGCGTAATTTATCTGATTCAGCCCAATCTTTAGCCTTTCTTGCCTCTTCACGTTTTTTGACTAATGAAATAATACTAGAAGGAATTTTATCTTCAACTCTTAAAAATCCAAGAACAACATCAAGTGTTTTGAAGAAATGTAAAATTAATGTTTTTTCAGATTGTGTAATTTTCTTGGCAGCAATTCCTAAATTTACCTCTTTAATAAAATTAAAAACAGCTCCCAAGACAGTTGAAGTTTCAAAATCATCATCCATTGCCTTTTCAAATTCTTTCTTGCAATCATTCATTAATTTTTTTGCATTTATACCTACGCCATTCCCACCATAATTATTCAAATTTGAATAAAACTCATTTATCCTATCAACAGCGCTTTTAGCGGAATCAAGCAAATCATCGGAATAATCAATTGGAATCCTGTAATGTTTTGAAATTAAAAAATACCTAATAGTTTTTCCATCAAATTTTTCAAGAATATCTTTTAATAAAAAGAAATTACCTAGAGATTTAGACATCTTCTCTTTGTTAACAGTAATAAAACCATTATGCATCCAATATTTAACAGGACTTACCCCATTTGCACCTTCGCTTTGTGCTAGCTCATCCTCATGATGCGGAAAAATCAAATCATTTCCACCGCCATGAATATCAAATTGCTTTCCTAAAATTGAGGTTGTCATTGCAGAGCATTCAATATGCCAACCGGGACGACCCGCACCCCAAGGTGAATTCCATGAAGGCTCATTTGGCTTAGAAAACTTCCATAAAACAAAATCTTGAGGATTTTTCTTGCGTTCATCTTCTTTAATTCTTGTGCCAGATTGTAAATCTTTTATATCTTGGTGAGAAAGTTTACCATAACCTTTAAATTTTAAGATATCGTAATAAACCCCATCCTCAGGAATAACATAAATAAAACCTTTAGAATCTAATTTTTTAATCATATCTACCATCTCAGAAATATATTCAGTTGCTTTTGGTGAAACATCTGGCTCATCAACACCCAATAAAGAATAATCTTTTTTATATTCAGGAATAATTTTAGCAGCTAACTTAGCAACAGTAATTCCTTCTTCATTGGCACGTTTAATCATCTTGTCGTCAATATCAGTAAAATTAGAAACAAACTTTACTTTAAAACCGCGATAAATTAAATATTTTCTAACAACATCAAAAACAACAGCATTTCTTCCATGACCTAAATGAGCAAAATCGTAGACAGTTGGTCCGCAACTATACATAGAAACAAAACCCTCTTTAATAGGCTTAAAAACCTCTTTCTTCCTAGTCAAAGTATTATATACTTTCAAAACCATATTCTTTCAATCAACTAAACATTTATATATTTATCTGGCTCTTAAATCCTATTCTAAAGAGGTTGGAAATTAAAATGATAGACACAGATATTAATTATGACAATGTCCGAATGGTTGTAAGGGAAAAACTCTTTGATAAAAAAATAGATAAAATTCTAAAAATTAATATTGAAAAATACGATCCTGAAAAAACACATGAATCAATTGAAAAATTAATGGAGTGGACTTTATCTTATGAAAGTCTAAAAGACATGAATAATTCAACAAAAAAGGCATTGAATTTTATATTGTGCCACAGTATCCATAGCTACGGCAACAAAAAAAGAAAACTAGGAGGTTATTACCAAAACCATCCTCTCGGTGTTGCAATTCTATATGGTCTTGCAGAAAGAACAATAACTAACAAAGAGGATTTGCCAGGAATAATTGCATCTTGGGATCATGATTTAGCAGAAGAATATGTCTCTTCATTGATTGAAGAAGAAGTTACAATAAAATTAAAAAAATCCTCTTCCGAAGAAAAAGAAAATATAAGAAAAGTAGAAATTGAAGAATTTTATTCAGAAGAAAAAGAAACAATAGATGTTTATTTGAAAAATCTTGATATGAACCGAAGAAGAATTTTAAAACATCGCATTGATGTTCCTGAAGAAAATATAGACAGTCTTCTTATTCCTGCAATAAATTCAACAAAATCACTGACAAGATTGGGAGCGCAAACATACTATCAAAGTGTATACAATCTATATCATCACGGAGTTTTTGGTTTCCGCCAAAAATACACAAGGAACTGGAAAGATGTAATAAAATATGTAATAATAGATAATATAGTGCGTCAAGGCATTGAAGTAGATAGAGTTGTTAAAATAAAATTATGCGATGCAATATGCAATACTATTGATTTACATGGTACAAAAAGAAATGGTTGGGACCCAATTGAACAACTTGAAGCAGAAAAAATCTTTGCAGTTTATAGAACAAATGAAGATGTCAGAGAAAAAATAGATTCTTACTTCAAAAAATCTTCTAAAAAACATCCTGACAAAGAAAGGCACCGAAGATTAAGAGGTGTTGACAGATTAAATAGAATATTCAAAAATATGATTTTAATAAACATAACAAGAATTGAAAAAACCCCTTTCAAAAATAATGAAACAATAAAACATCTAGAAAATTTATTAATTAAAGAAAGCCTTGGTGAAACAGAAAGTGTAATCAACCACCTATCAGGCTACCACGTGAAACCTAAAGTAGTTTATCATGCAATGAAAGAAGCGCAAGAATATGATGCAAGAGGCGGTTTTGCTCACGTTACAACTGAAAGCCAAACATCAATATATGATGGATTATTAAGAAGATTTTTTGATAAAAGAATTCGTGGAATTCACGACCCTCTTGATGAACTTGACAAAGAAGAAAATAAGCCAGTTCTATTGAGGGCGGCAATTGGATTCAAATATATTTTAGAGGATTTTAAAGAAAAAGATAGCTATATTTTCAAGGGCATAACAAGAAAAGGAATTATAATAAGGTAAAATAACCTTTATAAACCACCCAAACATCCCAAATAAATACAAACTCACTAAAATGTTTCCAGGAATAAACCCAAGACAAATGCAACAAGCTATGAAAAAGCTTGGTGTGAAGCAAGAAGAAATTGATGCATATGAAGTAATAATAAAAACTTCTAATAAAAATTTGATTATAAAAAATCCAGAAGTTGTAAGAGTTAACATGATGGGCCAAGAAAGTTTACAAATAAGCGGAACAATAGAAGAAGAAATATTAATTTCAGAAGATGATGTTAATACTGTTGCTGAACAAGCAAATGTTTCAAAAGAAGAAGCTAGAAAATCTCTAGAAAGTCATGAGGGAGATTTGGCAGCGGCAATATTAGAACTAAAAAAGAACCGAGCCAAAATTAATTGATTAAAGGCAAGCTTTAAGTATTTTCGCTGCCTGCATATACTAATGGAGCGAGTTCAAAGATTCATCGAAGAAGCAAAAGAAACATTCAAGAGTGCAGATCATTTAACATACATGACATATCCAATGCTTCGTGAGCCAAAATTAATTTACAGCATTGCTGAAAAACTTTATGTGGCAAATTCAAGAATCATGGATGCAATATTGTATCACGAGCATGCACAAAAAACAATTTCAGTTGTTCCAGTGGAATTTGAAACAAGATTCAACTTATTCAAAGGAGAACTAACAAAGAAACATAAAGTTTCAAATGAAACAATTCAGATGATTTCAGATTTATACGAACTTGTGCAGGCAAATAGAAACTGTCCAATAGCATTTCCAAAAAATGAGAGTTACAATTTTTATTGCAACAACTCAATTAAAAAAACAATCACAATCGAATTAGCTAAAAAATATTTAAACCTGACAAGACAATTCATAAAACAAACCGAGAATACACAAAAATGATTTACTCAGAACAAGAACACATTGATTCACCAGAAGAAGAGCTAAAAAGAGCAGATCATTTGGTTTTTGTTTCTTTAAAATATACAAGAACATGCGATGTAATGAGAAATGCTATTCAACGTTTGATAAATGCATTTGAAATGGGAATAACAATTTATCTTGAAAATCAAAAGAAAACAAAAAAGATTTCAGAAGTTCCTGTTTCAATAAAAGAAAAAATTGAAAGAACTAAAAAGCTTCTTGGTAATAAATTTAAAAAATACCTTATACTATATAATATCTTAAAGAAAATTGAAAAAGCAGATCACTGTGATATTGACGAATTCAGAAAAAATGTCACACTAAGAACAACAGGACCAAATCCAATTGAAGTGAAAATGGTTACACTTTTGGCTTATTTGGACGCAACAAAGGACTTCGTAAAATTTATAAGGTCTGAAATGCGGTGATTTTCTATGGTTAAAAGAACGAGGGCAAGAGTAATAACTTTAATTTCTGGTAAAGGTGGTGTAGGAAAAACAACAACATCTATAGGTCTTGCAACAGCCTTAAATTATTTCGGAAAAAAAGTAATTCTTGTTGATGTAAATATAACTACCCCCAATGTAGGTATTCACTTTGGTGTTCCAATTGTTCCAATTTCTCTTCACGATGTTCTAAGAGGTAAAAAAGATATTAAAGATTCAATTTACCAGCATAAATCAGGTACAATGATAATTCCCGGGAGCATAGCCTTTCAAGATTTGAAAAGAGTTGATCCATTAAAACTTGAAAAAGTATTGAAAGATATTTTGCATACAGCGGATTTCATAATTCTTGATGGTCCTGCTGGCCTAGGAAAAGAAACCTATGCTGCAATAAAAACATCTGATGAAGTTATAATAATCACAAATCCAGAAATGCCGGCAGTTACAGATGCCCTAAAAGCAATAAAATACTGCGAGGAATTAAAAAAAGATATTTTGGGTGTTGTTGTTGCTAAAACAAATGCAAGAAATGTAGATATGCCTTTAAAGGAGGTAGAAGAACTTCTTGAATATCCTATTATTGCAGTAATACCTGAAGACCGTGCTGTTAAATTCGCACTTGCAAAAAAAGATTCAGTAATTCACACCCATCCTGATTCAGCCGCATCTATGCAAATGAAAAAATTAGCTGCTGATTTGGCAGAAATAAAATACGACCCAAAACTTCCAAAGGACGAATCAGGCGTGGTTGATTTTATTCTAAAGTGGATGAACATCAGACAGTAATTCTTTAAGCATATTTATTTACAAATTCAACAGAAAAATATATAAACATCCTTGTATTACAATGTATTACAAATATAGGAGTTTTCAATGGACGTAACAGCAATTCGATTCCCCAAGGATGTAGTAAAGAATATTGACAAAGCAATAGCAAGATATAATTTCAGCTCAAGAACTGAATTCATAAGAGAAGCCGTTAGAGATAAGCTTAATGAAATAAATAAAAAAGAAACATTTAAACCAAATGAAAATCCCGAACACGCCCACATCAAACATTATAGTATGTAAGTCAAACCTTTCACAACCTATTGAAAACCGAAGTTTCCAGAGGTTCAGAAAATCACACACTAAAGTATGTGGTTTTCTGTTTTCCAACATAATATATTTTTCCAAACCTTTTTATACTAGTTTTTGGCTTTATACTAACATAGTGATGAAAATCTATGATTTTCAGCATGCCGAAAATGCAAAGCATTTTCCAGCATATTCATAAAAAAGAAGGTGAACAAATGGCATCCAAAAAAACAGTTTCTAAATCTGCACTTCCATCAGTAAGGCAGGTAAGTCTTGAAAAATCTCAGCTTGAGATGGTAAAAGATTTGATAAACGAGGCAAAAAAAACCTCTGATAAACTTTCAGAAGCTTCAGAAAATCTAGCAAATGCCGCTTCATCAAATGAGCAGCTTGCAAAAGATTTGATGGCAAATATGAATGCTCTAGTTGTAAGGCTTGACAAGATATTTGTCATGTTTGAAGATGCATCCAAGCATGTTGGCGACGTTGAAACAGCAGAAGGAAAAATTGCTAATCTTTCAGATAAACTTGAATCATTGCTTGAACAAAATAAGAGCATTGCGCAAGGACTTATATTGCTTGAAAAATATGTAAGAGGAAAAACAAGGCTTGAACCGGCAATACAGCCTAGACCTTTGGAGTGAACGGGTGTGAGGAGCTTCGCAGCGGAGCGAGAAAGCCCGCAACAAGTGAACGACAAAATACAGATCAGGGCAGAACCACAATTTTTTGTAAATGATTTTATTTTAGAAAATGAAAAACTTAGTAACATAATCCAAGAAATAAAAAAAACAACACCGAAATATCAAGATAAAGCTTTTTTCTTGAAAAAATTTACAAATTTAATGTTCCGGTCTTATATAAAAAATAAAAAAAGCTGGTCAGAAGAAGAACATAATAAAATAAAACATGAAACTGAACTTGAACTTCTTGAAGTAGAACGTGAAAGAAATGCAATTGAACATTTAATCGAAGAAACCGAAGAGCGAAAAAAGGAAAAAACAAAGAAAAAAGAAGAATTGAGACAAGAACTTGAAAAGAAAAGGCAAGAATTATTAAAAAAGTTAAATCCTGAACTTCAAATGCCTACACCTCAAGCAGAGGGAAAAAGAGATGCGACAATATACGAAGAAGTATCTATACCCTTGCCTAATAATTTAAAAGGCGAAATTCCAAAGACAATGACTGATGAACACGAAGCACTTGCCCCTTCAGTAATATCTGAAGAACACGAAGAAAATGCGCCATTAAATTTAATAAGAAAAGATTTGGTTGCTTCAGCTGAAACAAAAAAAGTCCTAGCATATTCTGAATTTGACCACAATGAATACAAGGTAGTAGAACCTGAACTAGATTCAAAAGACCATTTAATCCTTGAGGAACTTGAAAAAACAGCAGATAAAAATAAAATCAAAGATAAAACATATTTACAGCTATTAATACAAAATCTTGCAATAAAAAATCAACTTCAATTCAATGAAGATTATTATGATAAAATAAGATATTATTTGTTAAGAGATTTAAATGACTTTGGAATAATTTCTCCTTTGTTAAAAGATTCAAAAATAAGAGAAATTATCTGTGATGGTGTAGCAATTCCAGTACATCTAATCTACAAAGAAAAGCACAATGTAAAAACAAACATGCAGTTTGAAAACAACGATGACTTAAATAACTTCATTAAATTCCTCGCAGACAAATTTCAACATCTAGTAACTGAAGATTCGCCATTCTTAATAACAGAAACAGATAAATTTTCAATTCAAGCAACTCTCGGAACACCACATTCTCAAGCCAGATTTGTTATTGAGAGAAAATAATTCATTTAAGCCAATCATGCACGTAAATTTTAGGATTTTCTTCAGCGCCTTTTAATTTAACAACCTGTTTTCTTTCAAGTTTTATCAAAGTCTGTTCCATTCTAATTCTATCCCAGCCAAGCTGTTCGCGAATATCCTCTTTCTTCACGCCTTCGCTGTCAAGAACAATCTTGAAAACAGTTTCTTCATCACCGTAAAGAGTATCTAAAATCTTAAGTATTAATGGATTTAATTTTACAACTTTGGCTTTAGAAACTTTTTCACCATCTTTTCTTCTATCATCATCCCCGACAATATCTTTCTTGGAATCCTTCTTGAGATTTACTTTCTTTAAATTATCAAGTGTTTTTTTCCCAGTCTCACTTAAAAAACCAAAATATTCTTTGGTTCCACGAAATATTTTAGAAGTTGTTCCAACAATAAAACCCACTTCATCACCAAAATGATGCAGAGTAAATGAAACAAAAATTGAAAATAATAACAATGCAATTATAACAACTGCAACTGAATATTGAAATTCTTTATCGCTAACATCAATATTTTTTATAGAGGGAATATAAGTTTCATTTTTACCCAAATCAATATCTCCTAAAGCTTTAATATCATTTGTTCCAGCAGTAATATTAGAAGCGACACATTCTTTGGAACAACATAACACTTCATCCCAATTTTTTAATATTTTTGTAATACACTCCTCATTTTCTTTGCAAGTATATCCATTTTGATTGGCACAACTGCAATCTGAATCACCACCTATGCAATTAATATTACATAAACCATCTGCATCACAAGTTCCTTGAGAAGGTAAAAAATTAGTTTCTGCATTAACACAAATAGCCATTAAACTAAATAGAACTATTACTAACATCCACCTCTTTACCATCCTTATTTAAGCAAAAACGGGTTTAAAAATCTATTTATTAGGCAAAATTTTATAAACATTCTAAATTCTCGTTTTACTACAAAAATGGCAATAAATCACAAAAACGATGCGCCACCACATCCTAAATGTTAAAAGTTTCTAAAAGAAACCTTGACACACAGAAAATCTTAAGTAGATTTTCTCGTGGGGTGTGGTTTGAAAGGCGCTCGTTTTTGGGATGATCAAGGCACGACTACATTCTAAAGAATGTAGTTTTAGTCAAGTGCCTTGACATAATCAAATATTAACAGTACACAGACTTTATGTGTCTCAAGAAGATATTGCCTCTATCTTTAAAATACACCCAAGAACAGTTCTTCGTGCAATGAGATCGAGAGAAATAACTTCAATTAAAGTTGGCATGGCAGTTAGAACAACACCCGAAGATGTTTGTTTTTCAGAATTTGTTAAACCCAATCCGGATTTTATTGAAGCGCGTTTAGAATTATGTGCCTCCGTTTATAGTGCACATCTAAAAGCAAACCCTGAAAGAAAAGAAAATTATGAAAAAGAAGTAAAGCCTTACCTTCCAGAGATATGGGCATATTATAAAGAGAATTTTAGAAAATAAAATGGCATTTTACGCAAAGAAAATCTTCGACGAGGATTTTGGAATAGAGGGATAAATCACAAAAGAACACACCAACCATGCACTAAAGTGCATGGTTTGAAAAGGTGTGTTCTTTTGGGATGTCGAAAACAGAAAACATTCATCCACACACTAAAGTGTGTGGTTTTCTGTTTTCCAACATAAATAAAAAGGGAGTTTATCACAAAATGTCTAAAAGGGAAAGAAATATACCTAATGACTTCCCAATTAATCCATTAATAATTGACTGCGAAAAAAACAAGATGGCAAAAGAATCGAAGACGAGAGACCTGCGCAGCATATAGAAGACATTATAGAGCCCGAAGAACAATAATGTTTATTAATGAAACATCTTTTATTTTTTTATGACAGAATTCAAATTTAATTATTTAAAACTTGGGCCCAATATAACAATAGAAGACGTAGTTGAAGACGTTCAAGCTTCGCTAAAGGAAAAACCAATAAAAAAAGAAAATTATTCTTTTGAGGTTATTAAGAACAGAAGTAGATATCAGTTTGTTGCAGTTGTTCCGAGCCTGTATGACGCAAGAGCAATAATACATGAAATAAGTCGCACCTTGCATGAAAAAAACCCTTCAAGGTACAAATATGAGAATTTCTTTAATGACTGCCTTACCTATGAAAGAAAACTTGAACCTCTTTGATTTTCTTAATAAAAATAAACCCTTATTTGATTTAGAACAATATAAACCTTGCACGCACAATGGCTGCACGAAAAGAAACCCCGTGTCAAGTGCACCCGATTTGGTCGCAGCGTTATATTTATCTGCTAAAAACCTTTTTAAACACTAATTCTCTGTAAAAAGTATGGGTTTTGGTGTTGAAAATGTAGGTGGTCTACTTGGGCTATTAGCACTAGTTCCGTTTATAATTGTTTATTTGATTAAACCAAAACCTGTTAAGATGCCTGTGCCTTCTATTGTATTTTTTATGCAACGTGCAAAGGCAACAACAAAAGATTCCTTTTTTAGAGTTTTTCAGAAAGATTACTTATTTTTTATTCAGTTATTTATATTGCTATTAATTGCTTTTAGCATGGCTTATCCATTTTATGCAAGACAACAGGATGTTGTTTCAAAAAATTTAGTTTTTGTTCTTGATGTTTCCGCTAGTTCACAGGTTTTAGAGGGTGGGAAAACAAGATTTGAGATTGCAAAAGAGGAGATACAAAAATTAGCAACTGATTCAAATACAATTGTTTTTGCAAAGAGTTCTTCAATTATAGCGCTGCAGAATGCTGGAAAATCTGAGTTAAATGCTTTTTTAAATAGGATACAACCTACTGAGGATGAATCAAGAATTGGGGACGCAATGCTAATGGCAGCGGAGACACTAGCGAGTGGAAAAGGAAGGATTATTGTTGCAAGTGATTTTATTAATACACGGGGTGTTTCTGTAAAAACTGCTACGGATATTTTAAAAGGAAAGGATATTTCAGTTGATTTAATTAATACTGCTTTAAATAATCATAAGAATATTGGAATAACAGATATAATTGCTGATGAGGAATCTACTACTGTTTATGTAAGAAATTTCAATAATGAACAGGAGAACGTTTTTTTAGATATTGATGGTGTTTCTGAAAATTTCTTTGTTGATGCAAATAACATGGAGCCATTTATTTATAAAACTAAATTAGGTGTTTCAAAGTTAGAGATAAAAAATAAAGATGATTTTATGACAGATAATACTGCATATGTTTAAAATCCATTTGGAAAGAAAATAAATGTTGTTTATATTTCAAATAATCCCTCTAAATTTTTAATTGCTGCGCTTAATTCAAGCTTAAGAATTAATTTGATAAGGGCTGAACCGCCAGTTATTCCTAAAGATGAAACTGATATTTATATAATTGGAAATATTGATATGAGTAAAGTCTTGCCTGGAACTTTCGAGGATATTTCTAAAAAAGTTGCTAAGGGAACTGCACTGGTTTTAACGGCTTACGATGGAATTAATAAAGCCGATTTTAAGGGTTTGAGCAGCGTTGATTTTGACGAAGCCGGTCTTATTAAAATAGATGATGTTGATGTAAATAAAATAACTAAATTCACAAGAGATGTTGATTTTGGAAATGTTAAAAGAACTTATTCACTAAAAGATGTTAAAGGAGATATAATTGCTGAATCAAATGGAACGGCTTTAGTTGTATACAATGAATTTGGCAAGGGGAAAGCGGTTTATTATGGAATATTAGAAAAAGAATCAAGTTTCCAACTGTCTCCAACTTATCCTGTTTTTTGGACTAATCTTGTTAAATTCTTAGTTGATGCAAGAGAGATGCAGGAGTTAAATATAAAAACAGGAATGAGTTTTATAGATGATAAAAATAATGAAATTGTCATGGACAAAGTAGGATTTTACAATGTTTCAGGAAATGAAATAGCTGTTAATATTGCAAATGAAAAAGAATCTAGCATTAATCCCAGAGAGGAATATGGCGCAAAGGCAAATAGTTTCAAATTTTCACAGATAAAAGAAGAGATTCGAGATTCATTACTGGATTATTTATTAGCAATTGTTTTAATTTTAGTTGTGTTTGAGATTTATTATGTTAAGAAAAGGGGCACGTTATGAAAAAGTTGGGGAGTAACATAAGATGATAGAATTCCTTTACAACTATCTTGAAAGACCGTTGGTTTTATTAGGTATACCTGTTTTTATTTTATTAATGTTATTTTTAGTGAAGAAAAATTTTGTAAATCTCCAAGGTGAAGATGCCACTAAGAAAATTAAAAGACAGAGAAGAGAATGGCTGATTTTTGCTGCGAGATTAATTGTGATTATAACGTTATTTATTGCATTGTCCTATCCTTATGTTGATTCCAAGAAAACTATTGAGGGAAATCCTCGCGTAAAAATTTTATTGGATAATTCAAGCTCTATGAAAATATTTAATACTACTTTTGTTGAAGATTTGAAGAATAAAATTTCTGAAGAGATTCCTGTTGATTTTGGAATGATTGCAACTGGTGAAAGTTCTCCATTGGGTGGAGGGTTGGTTTCAAATATTAGGAAAGATGATAATCTGCTTTTAATTACTGATGGAAATTCAAACAAAGGAATTACTCTAGAGGATGCGGCAATATATGCCAAAGGAATTAATGCAACTATTAACGCTCTTAACTTAGATGCGCTTGGTTATGATGCTTCTGTTCAATTTGGGGGCCATTAGAAAAATCAGGGTAAAGCCGAGAATAATTTTCAGTGGATTATTGAGTATTAAA
>CAYHUT010000003.1:0-6006 GCA_964359835.1 Candidatus Woesearchaeota archaeon | reverse complement strand
ATGATGCTTCTGTTACAATTTCTGGACCTGAGAAAACTACTGCTAAATCCGAGATTAAATTTACTGTGAATATTGAGGAATCAAGACCAGAAGGTGTTAAAGTTGTTGTTTATGTGGATGATGTTTTGGTTGATGAAAAACAGACCAAGGAAAGTTTCAGCTTTACAAAATCTTTTGAAGCTGGAAAACATACAATTAGGGCTGAGATATTAAGCAGGGATTATGTGCCTGAAAATAATATTTTTTATAAAACTATCAAGGTTGTTCCAAAACCAAAATTATTATTTTTTTCCGAGAAAGAAAGTCCATTAAAACAATTAATTGATCCTGTTTATGATGTTGAATATGTTTCAGCTTTGCCAGCGGATTTAACTAGATATAGTTCTTTAATTATTAATGATGAAAGTATTTCTAATCTTGAATGAATTAATGATAAGATTTCAAATTTTGCAATTGAAGGCAATGGTATTTTTATTATTGGCGGTAAAAATTCCTTTGAATCTGGAGGATATAAAGGCAGCAAATTTGAACAGATTTTACCTGTTGTAGTCGGTACTGGCGCAAAGAAAAAAGGCGATACAAATATTATTTTAGTTATTGATATTTCTGGCAGTACTGGTGCAGCATTTGGCGAGAGTTCACAGATTGATATTGAAAAAGCCCTTGCTGTTGGTGTTTTAAATGATTTGAGCTTGGTAAATAGTGTAGGCATAGTTGCATTTAACAGCAATGCTTATTTGATTGATAATGTCTCTTTGATGCTTTCCAAATCTCCAAAATCTATGGAAGATAAAATTTTAAGTTTAAAAGATTCTGGAAGCACTTTGATTTCACAAGGTTTGTTAATGGCAAATAATCAGTTAGCTGAATTAAAGGGCAGCAAGAATATAATTTTAATTTCTGATGGTAAAACCCAAGATAGAGAGAGTGCTACTCAAGCTGCAAATTTTGTCGCTTCAAGAGGTGTAAGAATTTATGCTGTGGGTGTTGGTGCAGATACTGATAGTGAAACAATGCAGAATATTGCAAATATTGGCGGCGGAGTGTATTTCCAGCCAACCACCCATCAACAGCTTAAATTAATTTTTGGTGAAACTGAAACTGCTGGCGATAGAAGAATAATACCTATTTTTGTTTTTGATAAATCTCATTTTATTACTAATGATTTGGAGTTAAAAGGAAATGTTTATGGTTACAATATCATTGCGCCTAAACAATCAGCTAAGTTGCTTGTTTCTACTGATACAGGTGATCCTATTTTAGTTGTTGGCAGATGGGGCTTGGGAAGAACTGCGGTATTAGCTACTGATGATGGAGGCTTGTATGCAGGAGAATTACTTGGAAAAGATAATTCAAGGTTATACACTAAAACAATTAATTGGCTGATTGGAGATCCCGAAAGAAAGAATGAATATTATCTGAATATTCCAGATGGTTTTGTCAATGAGAATATTGAGGCTGTTGTTAAGAGTTCATTGAAACCAGCATATAAAACTGTTAATTTTATTAAATATGATACTGATTTGTACAAAGCTTCAATTGTACAAAATAAAACAGGTTTCCATGATTTTGGCGAGGGAAGATATGCTGTTAATTATAACACCGAATATTTGCATCCTGGATTTTATTCCAATTTAGAGTCGGTTATTAAAACTACAAATGGAAAGATGTTTAAACCTACTGAGATTGATGACATGATAGCTTTTATCAAGGCTAGTTCAAAACGCGAGGTCCATGAGAACAAGAATATTGCGTGGATTTTCATTTTAATTGCTTTATTAACTTATTTGGGAGAAGTTTGTTTTAGAAGAGTGATTAGAAATTACTTTAAGTAGGAAAAGTTTTATAAATAATAAAAATGATATAATTGATAATAAAAAGGTGTATAATAATGGATTACATAGAAAAAAACGCAAACAAATCATTGTTTATGCTTTTATTGATAGTTGTGTTAATTGTCGCAGGTTTAGTTGTTTTCTATTCATTAAATTTTAAGGCTATAAATAAAGATTATGATCAAAAAGTTAGTGAGCTTAATAAGAGCTATAATGCCTTAACACAATATCGGGGGGTTTTGAATCAAACTAAAACAGAACTTCAATTGAAAACTGAAAGAGAGCAGGGATTATCAAATCAGTTTGTTGATGTTAAATCACAAAAGGATAATTTGGAGACTGAAAGAAATCACCTAAAAGATGATAATGCGATTTTACAGGGCAATTTAAATCAATTAAGAAGTGATTATTCTTCATTGAATTCGACTTATTCCGCATTAAATAGAACTTACTATGCCCAAGTAGCTCAAATTGAAAGTTTAAATATTCAGGTTAGTTCATTAAAAAGCCAACTTGCAGTATGCACACCCGCAACATGAAAAAAAAGACCTTAGATTTTTTGGATAAAACAAGAGATTTTTTGTTTAATGTATTTGGCGGGATATTAACATTCTTTGTTTTATTTGGAAAGTTTTTTAAGAGGGTATTTTTTGTTTTTGCTTCTGTTGCTAAAGATTTTTGGAAATGGATTACTCATGATTTTTTTCCTTTCTTAAAATGGCTTTTTGGTTTTGTAGGAACATTTTTCAATTGGATTTCAAATGATGTGTTTCCATTTTTCAAATGGATGTTTAGTTATATTATCAAATTTTTCAAGATAATTTTTTGGCCGTTTATTAAACTTTATCAATTGCTAAAACCTTATCTTTTGAAAGTTTTTGGCCCCGTGTTTGTGTATCTGGAGGGATTATGGCTGAAATTGAAATTCAAGTTGGGACTTGTTGGGATTCAACCTATTGAAAATGCACTCATACAATTAAAACAGGAGATTGTTTTTTTGGATTTGTTTAATATCTTTTTAAATTCAATTATTGGTTTTTTCGCTGGATTAGCGATTGTAATTATTTTTAATTTTGGATGGGTGTTTGCTTTTTTGCCAGCGTTTGTTGTTTTAATTTATTTTACCATTATTTATTTTAGACAAAAAAAACTTCTTATTGTTGAGCAAAAAGTCCCGGAGCTTAATGAGAAACTTCGAACAGCTGCTGATAATATAAAAGTTAATAATGATATTACCAATGATTTAAAAACTGAGGTTGTTCACGAGATGAAGAAGGTAAAAACAACTTTATTTATTGATTTAGAAGGTGTTGGTGTTCGCGTGTTTAGCATTGCGATTATTGCTTTTATTATTGTGATATTGTCATTTTTGAATTTAACTTTTGATTTCCAATTTGCGCCCGCTATTCAGAATCCTATTAGTTACGTTCGTGATAGGGTATTTACACAGACTGTTGCGCCTAATGCTACAATGGCCTATACTGCAGGAAATATGAGCAATGTTTATGGGAATAAAACAGCTTTAGTGAAGCTTGGAGATGAGGAAATCTCGCTTGAAGTTAATCCCCTGCAAAGTGAGCTCAATTTTGATGAGCTTTCCGAGGCTGAAACTAAGAATTTTAACCCGCCAGTATATCCAAAAGAAATATATACGAGCTATGATGCTTCATATACAGAGAAAATAGCCAAAAAGAATCAGGCTGTTGTCAAAAGTTACTTTGAACAAATTAGTAAATAAAGGAGGATTATAATTATGGTTTCCATGCCAGATATACAAAAACGTTTTGAGACTTTATTTCATGAGTTAGACAAAGTTATTGTTGGCCAGGAAGAGGCCACTGAACAGGTTATTATTGGTTTAATGACTGGTTCTCATGTTTTGCTTGAAGGTTATCCTGGTTTAGCTAAAACTTTAATGATTAAATCTATTGGACAGGCACTTGATTTAAGGTTTTCTAGAGTTCAGGGAACACCTGATTTATTGCCAAGTGATATCTTAGGCACTTATTTAATTGAAGAGTCTAAATCAGGCAAGGAATTTAAATTCCAGCCAGGCCCTATTTTTGCTAATATTGTTTTAATGGATGAAATTAATAGAGCTTCGCCTAAAACACAATCTGCTTTGCTTGAAGCCATGCAGGAAAAACAAGTTACTATGGGCAGTTCTACATATAAATTAGAAGAACCATTTTTTGTTCTTGCTACACAAAACCCAATTGAACAGGAAGGAACATTTAAATTGCCTGAGGCGCAGGCTGATAGATTTTTATTTAAAGTTAAATTAACTTATCCCACTTATGAACAGGAACATGAAATTCTTAATAGATATGGCGAGAGTGATGGTGTAACTGCAATAAAAAAGGTTTTTTCCAAAGACATGTTGGCTGATGTTCAGAAATATGCTAAACAGGTTCCAATTGCAAAGGACATGCAGAAATATGTTTTGGATATTGTTTCAAAAACAAGAACTAGAAAGGATTTGATTGAATATGGGGCATCTCCAAGAGCTTCATTGGGAATTGTTTTAGCTTCTAAAGCACGTGCTTTGCTTTATGGTCGTAAATATGTATCTAAGGAAGACATACAAGCTGTGGCTTTTCCTGTTTTAAGACATAGAATAATACTAAATTTCGAGGCTGAAAGAAAAGGAATGAATGAGGATGATGTGATAAAGGCTTTGTTAAAGTAATGGGCTTAATATGATACCAACTGACTTTTTAGACCAACTTGATAAATTTTCATTGATAATAAAGAAAAAGATAACTTCTAATTTTACAGGTGAAAAGAAAACTGAGGTTGTTGGTTCTGGTTTAATTTTTCGAGATTATGCTTCTTATGTTCCTGGTGATGATTTCAAGCATATTGACTGGAAGGTTTATGGTCGCACAGATAGGCTAGTTGTAAAAAGATTTGAAGAGGATAGGAATTTAACTGTTCATGTCTTGATTGATTTTTCAGGCAGTATGAATTTTGGTGCGAAGCTTAAGAAATCAGATTATGCTTCGATGATTGGTTTAGGTTTTATTTACATTGCTTTGAAGAATAATGAAAGATTTGTTTTAAGCACATTTGATGATTCACTTGATTTTTTTCAGGCTAAAAAAGGCTCTAAAAATTTAATGTCAATTGTTGAATATTTAAATTCCAAGAAACCACGAGGCAAGAGCAATTTTCAAGATGCTTTGTCAAAGTATAAGAGTTTGATTACTTCAAAAGCACTTGTTGTTGTTATTTCTGATTTTCTTTATGACGCTGTTATTATTCAGGAATTTCTTTACAGGTTTAGGAATAATAAAATAAAATTAGTGCAGGTTCTTGACAAAACTGAGAGAAAAATGGATTTAGATGGTGATTATGAATTAGTTGATTTGGAAACTGAGGATGTTTTGAAAACTTACGTTGATCCTGTTGTCAGAAAGAATTATCTTAATGATTTAGATAGACATAATGCCCGCATAAAAGAACTTTGCGAGGATATTGGTGCGGATTTTTATACTGTTTCAAATGACGAGAGTATTTTTGATGTTTTCTATAAGATATTGAATTAATTTTTATCTAAAAGCCATTTCCAGACAGGCTCTATTTTTATTTTTCTGCCTTCTATTATATATTCATCAGTTTGATTATAAGTTAAAATAAGCCCCCCTTTCAATTTAAATTCTTTCAGTGCCTCAAGCAAACCTGCTATTTCCCTGTTTTTATTTTCCTCATTAAATTCAAAGCAGACTTGAATTGCTTGGTTTATTTTGTCCTTTTCCTTTATCACAAAATCACATTCATTTTTGTTTTGAAAGTAAAAAATATCCTTAAATCTCCTTCTCAATTCCAAGAATACAACATTCTCAAGCATTTTTCCATTGTCCTTTGAAAATGATGCTGAATTATTGCAGGAAAAACCATTATCTATAGAATAAACCTTTTTTGGATTTACCTGCTGTTGTTTATATGAATAACTGAAACGCGGCACAGTAAAAACCAAATAAGCATTTTCAAAATAAAATATGTAATCAATAACGCTTTGGACAGATTTTATATTAAACATTTTTTTTATGGAGTTGTATGAGAATTCCTTGCCAACATTGCTAATTAAAAAAATAGCAATTTTTTTTAAAATATTGGTATTTTTTATTCCAAACCTTGCTGCAATATCCCTCATTACAACATCCGACAA
>CAYHUT010000002.1:0-25881 GCA_964359835.1 Candidatus Woesearchaeota archaeon | reverse complement strand
AAATATTCTATTATCATAGGCTTGTAATAAGGAAGAATGCCAGAAAATTTGAGAAGAAACTAGAAATGTTAAAGGAGTTATACCGAGATGAATTAGCTGATAGGAATAAGGCTGTTGAATGCTTTGAAGGATGGCTTGCTTACATCTCACACGCAAACACATACAAATATCAAAGGCATATCACCAGAATTTTTAATAAAGCATTTCCGATACAAGAGAGCATAAAAATAACAGAAGTCAAAAGAAACCAAAATCTCCTGAGAAAAACCGAAGAAAGCAATGCAGAATACACAATACAAAAAACATTATTCCTATTTAAGAGAGGATTAAGTATTAAAGAAATAGCAGTTAATAGGGGGATAAAGGAATCTACTGTCTGGAATCATTTATCCCAATTGATAGAACATAATAAATTATCTTTATGGAAAGTTCTGCCGAAAGACAAAATCAGCCAGATACTCCCTAAAATCAAAAGCCCAAATGACAAGTTAAAAGAGATTAAGGATAAAATCAAAGATGATTCTATAACTTTTGATGAGATTAATTGCGTTCTAGCATTTGTTAGAAGCAAAGATAAAAAGAGAAACATCTGCCACCTAATCAGTTGGTACAAGAAAGCATACTGCTTCAGAAAATGTTACTCCAATAAAGAACAAATAAAGATATGCTCTGTAAAACTTGATTATTTTGCTTCACGAAACCCAAAACTAGAATTAACCAAAAAAGAGTTTCTAGACTTGTTTAACAGTCATTTGAATATATGCATTCTGCCAGAACAAAAGAAAAGAGAATATGTTTCTTGGAATGAATTTACAAACAACAGCTATTAGAATCCAAACTTTAAAGTTTAATTACACACCTTGCAGGATTTATTTTTCTTTACATGGATTTTAGTAATTTCATTTTTCCAGATGTCTGCGAATATTAGTGATTTTTCTGGTTCTTGATTGGTTAGAATCTTTATTGCTTCATTTGCCTGTATTGTTGCGATTAAAGAGCAGGCGGTGTTTAGAATACCATGAATGTCACAATTACCTAAAAATTCAGTTGGTTTTTTTATGAAACATGATAAGCAAGGTGAGTTTTTGTTTGGAATGATGTTGAATACGTAACCACGTGTTTGAATAACTGAACCGTAAATTAAAGGAATTTTATTTTCAACTGCAAATTTGTTTAATAATAATTTTGTTTCTTGGTTGTCTGTGCAGTCTATGATTAAATCTGAGAATATTAAATTTATATTTTTTTTATTTAAATCCATAATAAGAGATTTTATCTTTAAATCAGAATCTATTTGCAATAAATGAATTGTTGATGCTTCTACCTTGTAAGTATTTATGTCTGTTTCTGTGTAAAGTGTTTGTCTTTGAAGATTGGTTATATCTACAACATCCCTATCTACTAAAATAAACGATTTTGCACCTGCCCTTGCAAGGAGTTCAGCGACTCTTGTTCCTAAAGCGCCTAAACCAATTATTGAAACTGTTTGCTTTGCTAGAACTGATTGTTTTTTCTTATTCAAGACTTTCAATAGATTTTGTCTACAGTATCTCATCCAAAACGTATAAAAACAAGACCTTATAAGCTTTATTCTATGTGACAAATATTGTTTGGCACTCAAAAAACGACAGATTAATAAGTAATATTCTATGTAGTTTTTTGATGTACTTCAAGGACTTAGTGAAGAAAATTTTAAGGAATAATAAAGATGCTAATTTAGAGCTGATTGAAAAAGCATTTCTATTTATTTACAGAGCTTATGAAGGTGAATTCAGAGTTTCTGGCGAGCCAATGGTAGAGCATAATTTACAAGTAGCTTATATCTTATCGGATTTGAAAGTTGATGACAAGACAATTGTTGCTGGAATGCTGCATGATGTTTTGAGTCATAATAAAATTAGCAAGAAAGATCTTTGCAAGGAATTTGGAGAGGAGATTTGCAGTTTAATAGAAGGTGAAACAAGTTTAAGCATTGTTAAAAAAGGAATGTCAAAAGAGGATATTGATGCAGTTAATCTTAGAAAACTGTTGCTGGCAACTGCAAAGGATGTTCGCGTTATTTTTATTAAACTAGCGGATAGGTTGCATAATATAAGAACACTTGGGGCTTTGCCTAAAGAAAAAAAAATAAAAGTGGCTAAAGAAGCGCTTGAGATTTATGCGCCAATTGCTTATAGATTGGGAATTAGTTCTATTAAAAGAGAGCTTGAAGATACAGCATTCAGTTATTTGGAGCCAGCAGAGTATACAAGAATAAAGAATTTTGTTGAGAAAGAGAGAAAGAATCAAGAAATTACAATGAGAAAGACCTTGAAGATCGTTGAGAAGATTATGACTGACAACAATATCCAAGGAGATGTTAAGTGGAGAGTCAAGCATATTTACAGTATTTACAAAAAAATTATTGATAGGAATTATTCTCTTGAAAAAATGATGGATATCAGCGGCATTAGAATAATTACAGAAAGTATTGGGGATTGTTATGAACTATTAAAATTAATACATGAGGAATGGAAACCTATTCAAGGAACATTTAAAGATTATATTGCTGCTCCAAAACCAAATGGCTATCAATCTTTGCATACTGTTGTAATTGCAATTGATGGAAAACCCTTAGAGTTTCAAATAAGAACAAAAGAGATGCATAATATTGCAGAAGAAGGAGTTGCTGCGCATTTTGGATATAAGGGCATTAAGCACGGCGATGAGTTTGACAAGAAATTAATGTGGTTAAAAGAATTGGTTGAAGAAAAAAATGCAAATAGCTCTGAATTTTTAGAGCATGCGAAGATTGATTTTTTTTCAGATAAAATTTATGTTTTTACACCTAAAGGGAAATTGATTGAGCTGCCCACTGGTTCCATGCCCTTGGATTTTGCATATGCAATACATTCTGGCCTGGGGGATACAACAATTGGCTCAAATGTAAATGGAAAATTTGTTAGTCTAAAAACTGAGCTTAAGAATGGAGATATTGTTGAGATAATAACTTCTAAGAATCAAAAACCTAGCCGTGAATGGTTGAAGAATGTTAAGACATATAGAGCTAAATCTAAAATAAGACAATACCTAAAACAACATGGACAAATTGTTACAAGGAATGTTGTTGAACCAACTGAAAGTGCTGAAGAGATAACTAAAGAGTTTGTTTCAGTAATTGGTGTTAAAGGTCCAGAGATTAAACTATCTCTTTGCTGTAATCCTTTGCCAGGTGACAAGATTATTGGTTATAAAACAGGATATAGAAAAGTAATGATTCATAGAAGCGATTGCCCAGTTATTAATAAAAATAAAGGGAAAAATCAGATTAAAGTTTCTTGGAAGGATAAATTTGATTCAGATGTTATTATTTTTGTTGATGGTTTAGATAGACTTGGATTTTTTGCCGAGATATTAAATTTAATAGCTTCAAGAGGTTATGAAGTAACAGATACAAAGGGAAGGTCACTTCATAATGGGAATGCAGAAGTATTTTTTAAGTTGAGACTTACGAATATTACACAACTTTATGATATTATTTCAAGATTAAAAAGAATTAATGGTGTTGTAAAAGTTTATGTTGAAACTGTAAAAGAAAAGAAGAAGAAACGATGATAACTGGAAAAAAAATTGATAGTTTAGTTTGTGAATTAAAAAAAGGCCCTAATCAGAAGATTAGAGATGAATTCAATTTAGAGACTATTAGGTATTTCATGCAAGAGCTAAAAAAAATCAATAGTGCTAGTTCTGCTGAGGAACTTAGAAAGTTTTATTTAAGTTTTGAGTTCAGGAAGGATGACAATATTGATAATTATCTTGATGATAAAATTATAGATTTATATTTAAGTATTGGGGATAAACCTTCTGAAAAGAAAAAAAATGAATTGCTAAAAAAAGCTGAAGGATTTTTAAAAGAGATAAAAAAAGGAACTTTTTAATTCCTTTTTATTTTTATCAAGAATATTATACTGGTTATGATTAGAACTATACTTGCCCATTGGGCTATTGTTAATTCTGCGAATACTGCAATGTCCTTGAAAGAATCTATTATGAATCTTAGAATGGAGTAGATTAATATGAAAGACCAAAATAATGTTCCTTTTTTAAGATTTAATTTTCTGATGTTGTAAAGTGTTGCAAAGATTATTAGATTGGTGAATGCTTCGTATAGTTGAACTGGATGTCTCAAGCCTTCGTAGTTATTAAATTGCATTCCTGTAGACAGTGTTGTGACTTTTCCTACTAATTCTCCGTTTATGAAATTGCCAATTCTTACGAAAGCGGCGCCTAATGCACAGGGTATTACTGCTAAATCTGCTAAATCGTAAAAATGCATCTTGTGTTTTTTTGTAAAGAAATATGTAACAAGAATAGCTGCAATAATTGCGCCATGGCTTGCTAAACCGCCCTGCCAGATATAAAATATTTTTATTGGATCTGCAAGATAATATAATGGTTCATAAAATATAACTTCAAATAGTCTTGCACCAATTACTATGAAAATTAATAGATAAATAAAATAGGAATCAATCAAATCTTCATGAATATTTTTCTCTTTTGCAAGTTTTCTTAAGATGAAATACCCTATTAAAAAAGCAAGTGCAAATAATAAGCCGTAGTAACGGATTTCTAGCGGACCTATGTGAAATAATATGGGATTCATGCAAATTTTAAAGCATAAGGTTTATATATTCCTTTTGGCGCTATTAAAAGATGAAAGGTTCTGGGAAAAAAGGTGAGAAAGGGGGGCTTTCCCACAATATTAAGCAGGGTTTTATTGCTATCAGAGATAATCTAAATTTATTTTTACCAGACATTTTCCTTGGATTGGTTATTTTTATAATGGCTTTGGCATTTGTTTTCATAAATGATTTTACAAATTTATTCATGAATATAGCTAAGGCTTCAGAAACTGCAAGGATAGGGGTTATGCAAAATTATTTTACCAGCTTGAAAGGGAATACCTACGCTCTTTGGAAGATTTTAATTTCAAGTGTAATTTTTGTTTTAGTAGGAATTTTAGCAGGAATAAAATTTGATTCAATTAAATACAATATGATGAAGAATTATGTTGAAGGAAAAAAGGTTTCATTTATTCAATCTTATAAAACTTGGACTTCATATTTTTTTAGAGTTTTATTTGTTAAAGTTTTATTGTTCTTGATTTTCTTTGCAGTGTTATTAGTGGTTTTATTTATTGTCCTATTATTTGGAATTTTATTATATAAATTCACATGGGGAAAGATTTTACTAGTTTTGTTAGGATTATTATTAATATTAATTGGAATGGTTTGGGTTAGATTACTAACTTTATTTGTTTTCCAGGCCTTGTTTTTGGAGAAAGGATTTACAGCAATTAAATCATTTAAAAAAAGTTTTGAAATTTTCAAGAAAGAGAAGAAATATGTTATTTCAGTTTTCTTGATTATTGCGGGGATTAGTATTTTAACGAGTATTGCAACTTCAATATTAAATGAGATATCCAAAGGGCTACAAACTTTAAATTTGGGTGTTGTGTTGATTGTTATAAGCGTCTTGATCATCCTTCTAAATACTTTAATAAGAATGACATTGACAATATGGACAGATATGTTCTTGTTTTTGGGATATAAGAAATAATTTTATTTATATTTCAACTTTCATGAAGTCTTCTGCTACTTTAACGTTCTTGAAGATTTTCTTTGCTTCTTTTTGAAGAATGGATGAATCTTTGTATCTTTGGCTGATGTGGGTTAAAATTAATTGCTTTGCTTTTGCTTTTTTTGCAATTTCTGCTGAATTAGAAGCTGTCATGTGAAGATATTCAGTTGCTTCTTGCTGCTGCTCATCTGCGAATGTTGATTCTGAGATTAACAAATCTGCATCTTTTGCAAGCTCAATTGCTTCTTTGCATAAAGCGGTATCTGTCGTATATGTTAGTTTTTTTCCTTTTACAACTGTTGTTGCTTTTGCAGCTGTTATTTTCTTGCCTTCCCAGACAATATCCTCGCCTTTCTGCAGTTTGCCTAGAACTGGATGTTGTGTTAAATTGAATTTTTTCAAATAGGTTAAATTCATTTTTCTCTTGTCTTTTTCAATTATTGAATAGCCGAAACATTCAGTTGTGTGCTTTAATCTTGATGCTTCAATCTTGAAGAAATTATTTTCAAAGATTATGCCTGGATGTGTGAAGATTAATTTTATATTAAATTTGATTTGTGATGGAACTGTACAGTTGATTAGATTTTTTAAATAAACATCAATTGGTTTTGGCGCATAGATTTCAAGATTACCTGTGAATTCATTTGCAGCAAGGTTTCTTAGGAGACCAGCGAGACCTAGTAAATGATCTGCGTGATTATGTGTAATTAAGATTTTTGTTAGTTTTGTTGGTTTTAGACCAGCTATTCTCATCTGTCTTTGAGTGCCTTCACCACAATCTAATAAAATATTCTCATCCCTATATGCTAGATGTATACTTGGCAATGCGCGTTCTTTTGTTGGCTGCATGCCTGATGTTCCAAGGAATGTTATTGTGAATACCATATGAATATGCTTACTGTAATATATAAAAACCTTTTTATATTATATAATTTATTGTTTATATTGAAAATGATGAAAAAAGTCAAAGAAACACAATGCACTGAATGCAAAAATGATAATTTGGATAGTTTGGGAAGTGAAGAAAAAATTAAGAATCCTATTAAAGCTCTTTTTATCAAGGATGTTGTTATAGCTGAAGAAATAAATGAAACTCGCGAGTTGTATGATAAAACTAGATACGGTGAACCGCAAGAAAATAAGACATTTCAATATTCATTACATGAGGCATTTTATTTATTGGAAAGGGGGAAGTTTGCCATTTTTGATTTGAAAGGAAAAGAGATTAGCAGCAGAGAGTTTTTGAAAACTGCTATTAAATCTGAGCCGGATTTTTGGGTTCGTTATTCTGTTTATAAGGATTTAAGAAAACGCGGTTACATTGTAAAAACTGCTTTGAAATTTGGTGCGGATTTTAGGGTTTATGACCGTGGCGTCAAACCTGGCGAGGACCATGCTAAATGGATAGTTTATCCTGTTTCCGAGGCTTCTACATTAAAATGGCATGCATTTACAGCCATGAACAGAGTTGCGCATTCAACTAAAAAAAGATTGCTTATTGGAATAGTTGATTCCGAGGGCGAAACAACTTATTATGAGGCTAATTGGTTACGACCTTAATACTTAAATCTTTTTTCATATTCTTTGTGATCAAACCATTCTAAGATTATACTTACTATCCTTATTTCATTTGCTTCAAGAGTGTAAATTAATCTCCAACCACCCGGTAAGTTATATTTCCAGAGATTATTTATTTGAAATTTTGTAAGATATATTCCTGGCCAAAGACTTTTTTGGATTTTTATTCCAGCATCATGATTATTCTTTAATTCTTCAATTGCATTCATTAATGAACTAAAAAGAACCTTATCTTCAAACCTTCCATCTTTTAATGATTCATATTCTTCTTTTGTTTTTCTATCTATAAATAAAACCAATTTTTCTTTTGTCATTTTGCAATCAGACCTTCATCAATTAATCTTTTCACTCTTTCAGGATTATATAACCAAATTACTGTTCCGTCTTTATCAATCATTATTTTATTAGAATATTCAAGATATTTTAGAATTATTTGGAAAGTTTGATACATCATTTTCTTTGGAAGTTTTTTCCAGAGTTGATATTTCCCATATTCTGCTGAATGCTTGTAGATTAACTTTTCAACCATAATTACTGAGTCTAGTGTCGGGGAGTGTGTAAATAGTGTTTTTTTCATGTTATATAAGTATATATAAGAATTATTTAAATGTTGCTGTTGTAAAAGTTGCATAATACTTCTTTGGATTTAATGTTCATAAAGCTTTACTGGTTTTTTTGGAAAATCCTACAGTTTTTCTTATTATTCTCTAACATACATATTATAGTATCTATTTAGTTACTGCATAAATTTTATAAAAGCTTGAATCAAGTTTAAATGATATGGCAGACCAAAGAGAGGTAGCGCTTCATTATATTAAAACTAATGGGCCAGTTATTCCTGTTCAGATTTCTAAAGTTCTAAATACAAATATTTTATTTGCATCTGCTGTGCTTTCTGAATTAGTTGAGAAAAAACAACTAAAAATGAGCTGTGCGGCTATTGGCGGTTCTAAGGTTTATTACATAAAAGGCCAGGAACCTATGCTTGGAGATAAATTATATAATTCTTTGAATCCTGTTGAAAAAGAAGCATTTGATTTATTAAAAGAGAAAAAAGTTTTAAGAGATGTTGAACTTGAACCTCGAGAAAGAATTGCCTTACGCGATTTGAAAGATTTTGCAATGCCATTGACAATAACTGCTGGAAATCAATCTGAAATGTTCTGGAAGTTCCATGTTATTAGCGATGATGAAGTAAAAGGTTTGTTACAATCTTACATTGAGGAGGCGCCCGAGATAAAGAAAGTTGAAATTGTTGAACCTGTTAAACAAGAGATGCCTAATTTTAATGATGTTGTTGCTAAATTAAAAGAAGAATTAATGAAAGAGATGAATTCTAAGATGATATCAAAAGAGGGAGTTAAACCAGAAATTGCTGAGAAAAAAGCCGTTGAGGAAGAAGAAATTATTGTTGTAAAACCTAAGATTAAGAAAGTTGCAAAAGCTGAACCTGTTAAAGAAGAGATTGATGATGAAACTGAAGAAGAGGAAAATGAAATTGGAGAAGAACTTAAATTTGTTGACAAGACTGAAAATAAAAAACCTGAAGGGAAATTCTACAAGGAGATTCTTGATTTCTTTAATAGTTCTGGAATTAAAATATTAAAAGAGGAAATGATTAAGAAAGAAAAAGAATATGATTTTGTTGTACGCGCTCCCTCGGCATTTGGCATTGTTAGTTATTTTGTAAAAGCACGTGATAAAAAAGCATTTAATGATTCTGATGTTTCTCTTGCTTATAGCGCTGGCCAGTTAAAGGGATTACCAACAATACTTTTAGGAAAAGGTAAATTAAATAAAAAAGCTATTTCTTTAATTGATGAAAAACTATCTGGCAAATTTGTATTTAAGGAATTTGAATAAAATAAATAGAATTATAAAACTTATAATTGCCAAATAACCTATGTTTTTTTCTGGAAGAGATATAATTGATTTTTCCCCGTAAATTACTTCTTTGTTACAAGAATAGTTCAACATTTGAATTGCTAAACTGAATAAAAATTGTTGGGATTGCTCAAGTTCTTTTGCCGGTATTTCTGGGTTTCTTGTATCTAACCAAGGCTGCCAATCTTGCTTATTTTCTGCACTGATATATAAATCATTCAATGTAAAATTATAATTATTGCATTTGGATTGTATTACATAATTATTTACCTGCTTTTCAAATTTTGTGTGTAAGTTTCCATCCTCTCCTGAAACAGAGTGGGGTGCAACAAATGAATCAGAGATATAATGAGCTGCAACACCAAAATTATAAGAAAAATCGGAAATGTTTTTAATGTTTGAAAGATATTTGTAAGCTAATTCTTGAGAGGGGGGATAATGATGCCTTACTGTATCATGGAAAACAAGATCTGGGGTAGTTGAACCATATTTTAGCTCCGATAGATTTAATTTTGCTTGTAGATTTTCAGGCATGGAATAATAGATATTTTCAACCAAAGATTCGTGTGTTTTTGAGTTCCAGGCATGCACATTTATGGCTAGAATAATAAAAACAAAGATTAATAAAATGGACTTATTCATAGATTATAGAAAAGTTTGATGTTTATAAAAGTTGAGTAGAAAAATTGAAAATAAAGCTATAATGGAAAGAAAATGGCTAAAAAACTATATTTATTCATGCTTGGAAGGGATCCTGCTTTAGCTATAGCTGAGATTGAAAGCTATTTTTTTAGTCATTCAATTGAATTCAAGATTTTAAATTCTTCAAATACGGCAGCTGTTATTGAATTGAGTAAGTTTGTGCCTAATTGGATTAATGATTTGGGTGGAGTTATAAAAATTTCTGAGATTATTTCTAACTCTTCTAAATTAGAGATTATTGAACAGGAGATGTCTCGGGTTGACTGGTATGCTGGAAGTTCTAATAAAGTGACTTATTTTGTTGATATTTATGAAACTGAGATTGATGATTTTGTAATTGATTATTTAAAAGAGTTTTTTAAAAGTAATAAAATTAAAGGCATGCTAAAGAAAGATAGTTATCCTAGTCGTTTAATTAAAAAAAATACAATTACTGATGGTTTGGAAGTTGTTATTTACAGAAATTATGTTGCACGCACAGTTGCTGTTTCAAATCCTTTGCTTTTGAAAGAAAGAGATTTGGGAAGACCTAGCACCGATTACATGAAAACAATTTCACTTAGATTGGCTAAAATATTAATTAATTTGAGTTGTGTTAAAAGCAACTGCACTCTTGTTGATCCTTTTTGCGGTTCTGGCGGAATTTTGCAAGAAGCTATTTTAAAAGGAATAAATGTTATTGGTGTTGATAATGATTCAAATGCAATTAAAGAATCTCGTTTAAATATGGAATGGCTTGTTGCCCATTATAAATGTCCGGGCAGATGGATGGTTGTTAAAGGTGATTCTGCTATGTTATCTAAGGTAATTGTAAATAGATGTGATGGAATTGCAACTGAGCCTTATTTGGGGCCTTATATTAAAAAAATACCTACTTTATTTCAAGCCAAAGGAATTATGGCTGAGTTGACTTCTCTTTATTCTAATTTAATTTCTGAAAGTTTTAAAGTTTTAACAAAAGGGGGTAGAATTGCAATTGTTGTTCCTAAATTCAGAACAATTGAAGGCAAAAAAGTTTCAATGAATTTCCGAGCAATTGCGGAGACTTATGGTTTCTTTACAATCTACGGACCAATTGATTACGCTTACAAAGAAAGCAAAATACTAAGAGAAATTTGGGTTATTGAGAAGAAGTGAGATTAATTTGCTGATGCTACTTTTGTATCTTGATTTAATGCTTTTGCAATATCTTCTTTAGATACCCCCGTAAATAACGATAACCATGAAGCATCTGGAGATGTTGATTTTTGTTCTTGTTTTACTGTTGCTGATGGAGGACTAGAAGTTTTCTTTTCTCCAATACCTAACTTTTTATTTAGGGTATCTATTTGTTCTTTAGCGTTTGCAATTTGCGCTTCTGTTTTAGGCAATTCGGTTCTAACAGCTTTAGCATAATCACTATCTGGATGTGCATTAACCCCATTTTTTTCAAAGAAAAATTTTGTTTTCTCAAGACTTTCTATTCTTCTTTCTTCTTCGTTTAAAAGATTTAAATTACCACGATAAAGAGCAGTGGCTGAACTTAATTGTTTTGCTCTTTCTATTTCAACAGGAGTACAAGATACAAAAGAGGGGGGCAATTTTACACCTTTATCATAAGTTGTAACTATTTTACCAGGTCTTTCATCCCTACAACCTTTATTTAAAAGAATACTATATTGTGAATCTAATGTTTCATATTCTTCTGGATTGACTATATTTACAGGTTTTGTTTCTTCTTTATAATTGGGATCTTTTTCTACAGGAAGTTCTTTTACAGGCGGTTTCATTGCATCACCGTATATTTTTCCAGCTTCACCACAAGATAAAGCTACAACATTAATTCCACCATAATGATCTGCAATTGTGCAACTATCTTCATTATCAGAAACAAAAGTTACACACCCTTTAGTTAAACAAGTATTGTCTGCTTCCTTTTGTCTTTTTTCTTCTTCTTTTTGTGCAGCAAGTTGTGCTGTTTCTTTATCTGCTTTATTGAAATCTTCATCAGTGCCTACTGTAGGTTTTGAAATTACTTTATTTCTTTTAACTATTATTTTTTTGCTACTCATTTCAAGAGCATCACCATACAATGTCGTTCCTTTTATTGTGGCGGTACCTTCTTTTGCAGACGTTGATTCTTCTTTTGCTGTTTCTGTAGTTTTTGTTGTAGCAAGTGGTGTTGCTGATGATTCTGTTTTAAGTGTAGACGGATCATTTATAATTGATATAACTGCTACTTTATTAGTATCTTCTCTCTTAGTTTCTGAAGTTGTATAAGGATAAACTATGGCAGGTTTAGTCTCTTTTGTAGTAGCAGTAGTAGTAGTAACGGGAGCATTTATGCCTTGATCATATATCACACCTATTTGATTTCCTTTTAATTCAACATCTTCAATATTACCTAAACTCATTTTAAAAGGATTTTTTTCATTTAAATTGTGTGCAGTTACTGTCATTTTATTACCTAATTGTTTGCCGCCTTGCATATTAGGTTCCATTGAAACGAAAACTTTTGGATTAGTATCTTTCATATTGGTATTTGCTTTTTGAATTTCTGTTTTTGGACCTATGTAAACAGGTGCATTATTTTCTTTTGAAGCAGAATATCTAAAATTATTATCTCCATATCTTATTTCTGCATCTCCGATTGTAGAAATTTTAAGCATTTTTGGATAATCTTTAGTTGATTCTTCAATTTGTACTTTTCCACCATCAGGTTTTATAGCTATTTCATTTCCGCCTTCTTTTTTAATAGAAAGTGCATTTGTTGTGGTTATTTTAATACCGTTGTCTTTACTAGGGGTTTTATCTTCTATTGTAAAACATGAATCTTTGCAACTTCCACCTGTTCCTCCAGCCATACTTATTTCCATTTTGGCAGTTGTTCCACCTTTTGATTCTATAATGAATGGTTTGAATTGGGGATATGGTTTTTTAGTATTTGGATCAATAGCGCCCTCTCCAATATTAGCAGGAGAATATGGTAAATTCTTAACAGTGATTGTAGAACCAGTTAATTCTCCTTTATCATTATATTGAGCTTTGTAATCTAATTCTGCACCTTTAACAGGGAACTTATACATTTTATCATTGATTGGAATAGGTTGTGTTGGATCACCAACAATAAATTTGCCTTCTGTAATTACTTTTTTTACCTTTCCATCTGCATCTGTAAATTCTTTTGTTTTTACAGAACTACCTTCTGCTAGACCTAAATACTTATTACAATCACCTACTCTATTAACAGATGAAGATTCACAATGTTCCACATAACCATTATTTTTTGAAGTTACTGTAAATTCTTCTTCATTTGTTTTAGAATTAGTATTTAATTTACCGCCTGTGTAATATGAAGCAGGACAATTAGGAATTCCATTACTTGCTTCAACACCTTCCTTACAGGACCCAACTTTTAATGGCTTCTTAGTATTATCACTTTCAGGGACTTCAACATTATCATATTTTGCTTTGCCGTTACAATCAGCACTTACAGAACCACCTTTACCTAAGTCTATTTGTTTATTTTTTATTTGGCTTTGAATATTCTGTGCTTGTGAATAAAGCTGTGCGAATTGAGGGTTAATTTGTGACATTGCTTGATAAGCTTGAGACATTGCCTTAGCCTCCATCTGACCTAGAAAAAAACCCGTTGGACCTGCAAGAACAGATGATGCAGTTTTTAAGTAATTTATTCCACCCATTAAAGCAGTATAAGCCGGAACTTTTTCTCCCACTTGCTGTAAAACTATATCTTCTGCATTTGAATCGTAACTAAATTTAAAACCGCCTTCACATTTTTCTTGATACGGAGATCTTGGTATTTTTGAGATTTGTTCTGCAGTTAGTTCGTCGGCAGGTATTGCAATTACACTAAATAATAAAATAAATACTAGAATTGTTAGGATTTTAGTTAGTTTCATTTGTTTCACTTCTTTTGCTTTATTGCGAATATCAATGTATAGGGATTATTGTTTATTAAAGATTTGTAGTCTTTGATTGTTATTTCATATTCTGTATCTGAGACAGTATAATACTGGAAGTATAAGCTATTTTTAATTCCAGTATTAAACATACAACTTAAGCAGATTCCAGAACTAACATTTGCCTGTTCATTTAATAAATTTGATGTTGAAACATATATTTTTTCCATGCTGAATTTTAATTCAGATTGGAATTGGTCAAGATTAATTGAGAAATTGCCGTAAGCAAATTCAACAGGGTAATTCACATTTAATGAAATATCATTTGGATTTATTGTGGTATTTGTTGAAGGTTTTCCAAGTTTTAATGTGAACGCATTAGATTGTATTAATGATGTGCATTCTCCTAAATGTTCGTCTATGTATTCAGATAGTTCAACTGCGATTTGCTGTTTTGTTGGCATTAAAACTTTACCATCATTTATAAAATAAGGAAGTTTGTTTACATTTGAAGAAACTGATGGGCGATTTTTCCATCCTCTTTCAGAGATATAAGCAACACCGTCCATTCCAGTTGATTCAATACAGTAATTGATGTAATCAACCAATGGCTGGGCTTGCTGTGGAATTGTTTTTAAACCAGCTTGTTGGACTTCAAATAAAGATTTATAGTATTCTGAACGAACAAAGAAAATAAGTCCTGATAATACTACTAAAACAACTCCTATAATTAGAAACGCTGTAACTGCCCCACTTTTTGAAAACATATATTTCTGCATATGTTTTGGTATATAAAGGTTATTTTTTTATAAGAGGGTGTATATTTTTAGGCCATAGTAAGCTTTTTAAATAGGGATTTTAATCATTTTCACATGGGAAGGATAAAAACAAGATTAATCAAGAGAACAGCCAAGAAACTTATGGAACAGCACTCCGATGATTTTGGAACTGATTTCAATGAGAATAAGAAGAAAGTCGAGAATGTTTTAGAAGTACACTCAAAGAAATTGAGGAATGTTGTAACTGGTTACGTTACAAAGCTAAAGAAGAGAAAAAGATAATTTTATATATAGTTTTTTCCATATTTTTACTAGGATAGGGGGTACAATACAATGACAGAAACAACTAATGAAGTAAGAAAGGATCACAACGTCGTGTTCATAGGCTCAAAGCCCTTTATGAATTATGTAACAGGCGTGGTCATGCAATTTACAACTAAAGGTACTGAGAAGGTTGTAATTAAGGCTAGAGGAAAGTTTATTTCTAAAGCAGTTGATGTTGTAGAGGTAGCAAGAAAAAGGTTCTTGGAGAATAGCGTTGATGTTGAAAAAATTGGAATTGATTCAGAAGAGTTCAAGAATGAAGAGGGAAGAACAATTAAAGTTTCTACAATTGAAATAACTTTGATTAAGAAAAAGTAAATAACTTTTTAAATCATTCATTAATTTTTTATTTTGAGATTTATTTTTAAAACAATACCTTTATTAAATAATTATTCTTCAAAATGTATAATGGTATATAGTGTATTAATAGAGGTGGGAATTATTATCTTATTTGCAGCCCTATTTGCAAATATTTCAAAATTCTTGAAACAGCCTTTAATTCTTGGTTATGTTATTGCAGGAGTTTTAGTTGGACCGGCTGTTTTCGGACTTGTTAAAAACATGGAGTTAATTACAGGCTTATCTGAATTAGGAATAGCTTTGTTATTATTTATTGTAGGTTTGGAATTAAATATAAAAAAATTAAAGGATGTGGGTTTTGCAGGTTCTATTACAGGAGTTTTGCAGGTTATTATTACAGCAGGAATAGGTGCGGCAATTGCTTATATATTTTTACCAACAACTGAAGCGCTTTATGTTGGATTTATAATTGCATTTTCAAGCACAATGATTGTTGTGAAATTATTATCTGATAAAGGAGAAATTGATACACTGCACGGAAAATTAATGCTTGCAATCTTGATTATTCAGGATGTACTTGTTGTTATGCTTATTCCTATTTTGAATGGGATTTCAAATTTTTCATGGATAATTATTTTAGAAGAATTAGGAAAAGGTGCTGGTATTTTAGGTATTGGTTATTTGACAAGCAGGTTTTTGATTTCGGGAATATTAAAACATAGTGCGAAGAGTTTAGAATTATTATTTATTACTTCAGTAAGCATTTGCTTTTTATTTGCAGCTCTTGCTTATTATCTAGGATTTTCAATTGCAATTGGAGCTTTCATAGCAGGAGTTTGCATTGCTTCTTTACCATATAGTTTTGAGATTGTTTCAAGAGTAAAATCTTTAAAAGATTTTTTTATTGTAATATTTTTTGTAACTCTTGGAAGCCAGATTACATTTAATAATATTGCAACTAACTTGAAATTAATATTTATTTTATTAGCGCTGATTATTATTTTGAAACCTGTTGTGATATTTATCTTGTTAAAATTGTTTAAATATAATAATAAAACTTCTTTCATGACTGGAATTGGTTTAGGGCAGGTAAGTGAGTTTTCGCTTGTTTTAGCTGCTGCTGGACTAGCTGCAACCCAGATTTCACAGGAATTATTCAATGTTGTCATTATTGTTGCAATTATTTCAATTACATTAACACCTTATTTTGTTGGTTATGGCGCAATGATGTTTAACAAGATTTCTGGCCTGCTTATTCCTCTTGAAAGGCTATCTAAGAGAAATCTGGAGAAATTGCCTGAGAACATGAAAAATCATATTGTAATTTTTGGTGCGCACAGAATGGGTTCAAAACTTATTGAAAGCTTAAAAACTGCCACTAATAATTTTATTGTTGTTGATTTTAATCCAGACAGAATAAGGGAGCTAATTTCAGATGGTGTTAACTGTATTTACGGAGATATTTCCAGCCATGAGGTTCTTGAAAGATTAGAAATGAAAAATGCAAAAATAATTATCTCAACTATTCCTGACTTAGATCAAAATTTATTTGCATTAAAAAAAGCAAGAGCTGCTAAAAAAGAAGTAATTTTCTTTGCCTGCGCCAAGAATATTGATGATTCAATTGTTTTGTATAGGAATGGAGCGGATTTTGTTGCATTCCCAGAATTAATTGCTGGACAAAAAATATTTGATTATCTTGTTCATCTTGATGAGGCTGAAGTCAAGAAGTGGGGAATTGTTTACTATAGAGACATGTTGAAAGAGAAAAGAAAGAATCCACTGATTGTTTAGAAAAATCTTGTTTTTTCCTAACCCTTATTTAAGAGCATAATTTAACCGCTTAGAATAATGGAGGATTGTTTAAGAGAATTATCATCTGAATATTCTACACCATTTCCATATATTTTTGGAGGGCTTGGGGTATTATTTATGATTTGTGCGTTTTTGGAGTCAAGGAAGAAAGTTTAATACTTATGTATTGTTAATTTTAAGAAAACTAAACAATACCTTTTTATAGGTATATTATTATTTAATAATATGAATACCTTTGGAGATGGATTTAGGAGAGGGATTGGATACGGATTTACAATATTCTTAATTATAGTATTCTGTTTTTTCTTTCTTTTTACAACTTATATGGATAAGAAAATTGTTGATTTACAAAGAGAACATTTCTATAATCTGATAGAAATAAATGCTTCCCATTCTGATATTGAAATATCGTATTTAGAATCAAGGATTGCTAGCGCGGATTATAAAAGGGCTATGGCTACAACATTTATTGTTTTTTTATTAATTCTTATCTCTTGGAGAATTGACCATCTAGAGAAACGCTAAGCTTTAAACTGCTATCCTTACGAGTTGGCTATTGATTTACAACTAGATAAAAATAAGTGGTTGGATTTGATTAGATTATTTAAAGCTTAACCTTTCTTAATTTCTTATTTAATTCTTTTAATACAACAGGTTCTAATTCACGCATCTTTTTATCAAGTTTTTTTTCGCCTTTGATTTTAAATTCTACCATATATCTAAAAATCAATCAATCCTTATAAATCTATCTTTCTTGAAAAGTCCCTTTAAGTTGATAATATCCCATTTAGCATATTCAGTAGTTTTTGCCGTAGAATATTCATCCTTTATTCTAATTTTAAACATTAGAAAAATCTAGGATTTTTGTATTTTTGATTATTTGTATTAGACGCACTGGACAGCAAGGCGAAATTAATATCAAGAATAAAATCTAAGGTTATAGATGGAAAAAGCAATAAAAATTCCTCAAAAATCAATACTTCTTGCTGAGGAATGCGGAATACATTTTGGCGATGGATACATGAAAATAAGAGATGACGGATGGGGCATACATTATGAATATGCAATTTCTGAGCATTCTCAAGATGATAAGCACTATATAGAATATGTAAAAAAGTTAATGAAAGAATTATACAATTTAGAAATAAGTTATGAAAGAACAGATAATAATACTTTTCAAATGTCGTATATGAGTAAGAGACTTGTTAATTTTAAAATTTCAATAAGTGTACCTCTTAGTCCTAAAAATAATTTAATAGTTCCCATTTGGATTAAAGAAAATGAACTATATTACTGCGCTTTTTTAAGGGGTTTATTTGATACTGATGGTTCTTTAAGTTTTAAAAACAATAAACATAATTATCCTTGTATTAGTTTTTGCTCTAAAGATTTTAAACTTGTGGAAGAAGTATCAATTTTACTTAAAAAACTAGGTTTTACTTTTAATGTTTGTAAGCATAATAAAAAAGCTTCTAATGGAACATGGTCAATAGTTTGGGATATAGGAATATCTGGAAGAAAGAATCTTGAAAAATTTATGAATCTTATTGGTTTTAATAATTATAAACATATTTCTAAACATTTAATCTGGCAAAAATATGGTTTTTGTCCACCAAACACCTGCTTAAAACAAAGAGAAGAAATATTATCTGGAGAACTAAATCCTTTTTTGTTAGAGAAAAATAAATGCCACTGATGAGATTTGAACTCATAACGACTGCCTTATGAGAGCAGTGCTCTGCCGGGTTAAGCTACAGTGGCGAACTATAAAAATGGTTAAAAATAGGTTATAAAAAGGTTGCGGAATAGAGATTAAATTGTAAATGGAGCATACTGTGATTTTATAGCTCTTTCAACAGCCATTTGTTCTTCTGAATTCAATGACCTTTCTATTGGAGATAAACAATAATTGCATATACCCTCAATAGGACCATATCTATTAAAGGCATTATGGAAAAACCAATGTTCATCAGCATGCCCTTTTAATTCACACTCTTCTCTTCTTTTTGACAAATCATTCAAAAAATCATCTATTGTTTGTTCGTTCATTTTATTTAGGAAACAAAGCTCTTATCTCAGCAGCTTTCTTTGCCATTTCTCCATCCTTGTATTCATTGGAAGTCCATTTCTCTATTGTTATTTTGTCATTTTCAAATCTCGGAATAATATGGAAATGGACGTGGGGAACGTACTGGCCTGCTACTCTTTTGTTGTTTTGTAAAATATTAACACCTTCTCCGTATTTCATTAAAGCCTTAACTGTTTTTTGCAAGGTTTTAGCAATTGCTTCTAATTCTTTCTCTGGAATATCTGAAAATAACTCATAATGTTTTTTAGGCATTACAAGACAATGTCCGCCTTTTTTTGATGCAGGACTTATATCCAGAATTACAATTGTATCTTTGTCTTCGTATAATTTATCCTGTTTTATTGTTCCATTGATTATCTTGCAAAATACGCAGTCTGTCATAGTTTTAATTCATCCTTTATTATTTTAAAAAGTTTTTGCTTGTGGGCTTTTTTTGAAAATGAGTGATCTGCACCTTTAATTTCTACCCACTTAATAAAAAAACTGTCATGGATTTTAGATTTTATATGGTGGTAATCGCAAAGCATGTCATCATAGCTAAAAATTATTGTTGTGTAATTGTTTACATTATTTAATATTGAAATTGGCTGGATGCTTAATTTGTCCCATAAAAATTTCATAATTATTTTGAAGGTTTCCCATAATGTTAAATTATGTTTTTTTTCAAAATTAGCTCTTTCACCTCTTTGAGGAAGTTTTACAAGAATTGGAGGAGCAATTGCAATTGTTTTTTCAACATCATTATGTTTTATCGAAGTTTTTAAGGCAACTAAACCTCCTAAACTGTGACCTATTAAATAAAATTCTGTGTAATCCAAGGATCTCAAATATTCAATTGCTGAATCTGCATCTTTTAAATAATTTCTAATGCTGAATTCCCTGAAATGCCCTTCGCTTTCTCCGCAGGCTTGGAAATCAAATCTTAGAACTGTATATTTTTTTGAAATTATTTTTGCAAGCTCAGGGTAATAACCATTTGGACCATCCTTATTTCTGCCGAAACCGTGCATTATTATAACCGCGATGCTATTAGAATTATTTGAATAAAGATAACCCACCAAATCCAGACCTTGTTTATTTTCGAAACGGACTTTTTTCATTTTAATTTAACCCAAAGTATTTTCTTAATTCCTTCTATCAAATGTACCTTTTCTTTTTTAAACCCACACTTTTCAATAACTCTTATTACTGCTTTATTTGAGGCTTTGCATTGAATATAAATTTTTTTAAAATTTCTTTTTTTAAAACCATATTTCAGAACGGTTTTCATAGTTTTTGTAGCAAGTCCTCTACCTCTGAATTTTGGGTGAATCTGTATATGCATTCTTCCTTCTTCACTTTTTCTATCCCAATTTTGGTATTCTAAAATTATTGAACCGGCATATTCTTTATTGATTTCTATTGCAAATACTTCAGAAACTTTTCTTTTATTCCTATTAATTTGTTCTTTGATTTGTTTTTTTACTTCAGATAAATTTTTTGGGACTGTCATAAATGCTTTTTTTGTTTCTTTGTCCTGCTTCATCTCAAAATATTTTTCTGCATCAGACATTCTAATTGGTCTTAAAATAAATTTAGGATTATTAGATTTTATTATCATAAATATAAAGAATAGAAAGGACTATATAAAATTATTTAAAGAGGGATTATGGACCCAGCGGGAATCGAACCCGCATTTCCCCCACGCCAAGGGGGTGAGTTGCCACTACACTATGGGCCCGCGCAAATAGGCAGGTAATGTATTATGTTTAAGCCAATAATTATACTTAAAAATATGCCGGTTATTACTACTTCCAATATCATTCATCCACCTAATAACATTTTTATTACCTTTTATCCTTATATTTTCTTTATTTTTGTCTATCCAATGGGGATAATTATGCTCTTTAAGCAATGATGCTATTTGGTTTATTAAATCTTCACTAATTGAAGAGATTGTAACATGCAAATATTTATAGCCTTCATCTTTTCTTGCATAAATTGAACCATCTGTATCAAATAATCCTCTTAATACTAATTTTTGAAAATCCCAATCAAGCGACATTAAAGAATCAGGAATCTTTAATCGCTTACCTTTTTCACCAACTGGAAAACTTATTTTTTCTAAAGCTAGAAATAGTTGAGTGTTATATAATATTAGTTTCCTCGTGTTTATATTTGGAACTAGATAAATATAAGGTTTGATTTTAAATTCATTTTTAATTATATTACTTAAATAATTCTCGTGATAATCCTTATCTAAATTTTTGTCACCAGTTATAATAATAGCATACCTGTAAGCATTACAATCACTTCTTTTAAAACGCGATAAACAACCATCTCCCATTAAAGCCCCATAAAATTCACAAAAAGATTCGTTAATGTTAAGTTTCAATTCTTTTGGACTTTGTTTTTTAATATTTTTTCTTGCTTTTTGCAATTTTTTATTTAATGAATCTTTTGATAAGCTACTAACTGATTTTAAACCGCCTTTTATCTGACCCCAATTTTCAGATTTATATTTAATATTCTTTAACCAAAAATCTTTATTTTTTGACTTTGACAATAATTGAATAAAGACATCTTCAGGGATTAAAATTTCTCCTCTTGCCCATCTCTTTATTCTTGAATAACTTATTTTATTCTCTTTTGCAAATTCTTTAAGAGATTTATCTTGTAAAATTTGTTTGAAAAAATCATTAATGTTATTAATAAGAACTCTCCTCATAAAACTAATAAGATTTTGAAGTTAATAAATATTTCTATCCACTAAACTAGTGTCTCACTAAATCTTGTTTTTCCTGTAAACAGCAAGAAGCCAGCGATTGACTATTTTTCCTGGCTCATCCTCTTCAAACCATCTTTTTAAAAAATCTTTCTTAGAAATCCATCTATATTTTTTATCGCAAGAAGGATCAGAAAATAAAAATTTGTTTTCAGTCCTGCCAATAATAACAGAGAAATGACCTCCATGATAAGCCTGATAATCAACAATAACAGGAACAGACTGCTGCAGGAATTCCTCTATATCTTTTAATGCGACATTTTTCTTTTCAACAAAGTTATATTTGTTTTTCTTTAAGAATTTTCTGAAATCTTTGTGGAAAGTTCCATCTTTTTCAGTGCATTTTAATTCTTTGATTAAAGATTTTATATCCTTTTTATCTTTATAATAATCCAAAATTATTTTCAACGAAGATGGACCGCAAGACCAGGAATTAATTTGCCTGTGATAACCAACGGGCATTAATAATTTCTTATCCATTATTTTCATTTCTTCAATGCTAGCCAGTTCGTGAGCCTTATCATAATCCATGCCTTTTTTCATAAGTTTAAATTCGTGAATTTCATGAACTATTATTTGATCTAATTCTGAAATATTTAAAGAGTCTATCCATATTTCATCTATTGGAACATATATGTATCTTATTCCGTGGCCACCCATTACAAAATCCAAATCTACAAAATGCCTTAATTTATGACCATCAATGAGAAATATTTTTAGTCCGTCTTTTTCTGCTAATTCTTTTATTCTTACTTCAATTGGAAGTTTATATTGTTTTTTAAGTTTAATAAGATTTTTTAGATTTTTCAACTTAAATATTCTATTTTTATCCTGTTCTTTAATTAATTTCATACCGCGCATATAAATAACCAGAAAAATGAGAATATAAATCTATTCTTCTTTAACACGCGTCTCAACAGCTTTGCCAGCCTTGGTAAATTCTATTTCCTTGTTGATTAATTTTCTTAGAGTTTCTTTTAAATCTGGAATTTTAACAGAGATTTGTTTTGTTGAATCACGATCACGAATAGTGACTGTTTTCTTTTTTGGAGAATCTTCATCAACAGTTATACAGAATGGTGTTCCTATCTCGTCATTTCTAGCATATCTTCTGCCAATTGAGCCAGACTTATCATAAACAACGTACATTTCTTGATTTAAATCTTTTATAATTGCTTTTGCAACTGCCTCGTATTCTGGTTTTTTTATTATTGGGAAAACAGCTGCTTTGATTGGTGCTAATTTTGGATGAAATTTTAATACAATATTCTGGCGTTTTTCATCAAAGGTGTAAGCATCTAATAAAAATACAAGCATTGCGCGTTCTACTCCCTGTGAAGGTTCGCAAACAACATTTGGAAGTATTTTTTCAGACTTGCCAACTTTTTCTTGAATCATCTTCAAATCTTTTTTAGAAAATTTTTCATGCTGTGTTAAATCAAAATTACCACGATTAGCAATTCCCTGCAGTTCTTTCCAACCATTTGGAAAATTATATTCTAAATCCCAAGTATCAATTGCGTAATGCGATTTTTCATCTTTCATGTGCTGTCTTATCCTGAATTTATCAGAGTTTGCACCAATTGATGTGAACCATAATAATTGCTGTTCAAGCCAATAAGCATGCCAATCAGTTTTTATTATTTCTTTCTTGAATGCTTCCTTGAACTTCATTTTTTTTGCTTCGGATTTGTTTTCCTGAGCTTCATCCGAATAAACAAGAATTTCCGTGTTTCCAATTTCATAAGGGCATTTCTCTTTTGGGTCTACAAAATATTCAATTTCCATTTGCTCAAATTCCCTACAACGAAATATAAAATCACGGGGAGCAATTTCATTTCTAAATGATTTTCCAACTTGTGCTATTCCAAAAGGAAGTTGCATTCTTGCATTTTCCTGGATTAATTTAAAATCTGCAAATATTATTTGGGCTGTTTCTGGCCTTAGATAAGCTTTTGTTGAATCCTCTTTTATTGGACCAACATTTGTAACAAACATTGGATTGAATTCGCCTTTATTCAAATATTCTCCACCACATTTTTCACATTTCACTTTTCCAAGTTCGGCTTTATCTAATTTGGTTTTGTAACCGCATTTTTTACACTGAACGGCAATATCAACAAAACTTGCAACATGACCTGAAGCTTCCCAAACTTTTGGATTAGTAATTATACTTCCATCAATACCTACAACATCTTCACGACCATAAACAAAGAATTTCCACCATTCCCTTTTAATATTATTTTTTATTTCACCACCAAATGGACCAAAATCCCAGAACCCTGCCAATCCGCCATAAATTTCTGCAGTATGATAAACAATACCACGCCTTTTGCAGAATGTTGCCATATCCTCTATTGTGATATTATTACTCATATTAAATCCTCAACATTAATTATATTGCTGCTTTCTATTCTTGAACAAGCAGTATTTATAAACATATCTATACCTTGGAAGTTTTCAAGGCCTTGTATATCAAGATTGTCCGCTATGAGGATATAAGATTCTTTGTTTTTTAATTTTTGTTTTAATTCTTTTGCAAGTTTTAGATTATACTGGCCCGGTTTTAATGAAACTAAAATTCCTATTTTTTTTGCATTTAAAAATCTAATTTGTTTTCCCCTTAATTTTGATTCGTAAGTTTTTATTTCTTCTTCTGTAATTTTATCACCTGTTGCAACATAAACCGGTTTCTTTGTTTTTCTTGCAACCTCTAAAGCATGAAAACGGCCTTCGGATAAAACAAAAAAGCAATCCACTTTATTTTTTATCTTCAATGCATTTGAAACATTACAACCAGTTATTTGACCTGCGATTATTGAATTTTTTATTTGTTTTTTTATTTGTTTTAAGAATAATAAAAATTGAATTGATGCTACCAATCCTACTTTTTTTGATTTGATTTCTTCCGGTATCTTTGCATTAATGTTTTCAGATTTTGCTTCGAGAAATAAGTATTTCATTGTTTGGCTTTCTTCATCTTGGTTACAACTGCTTTGTCAGATATAATTGCTGAATTGCCAGATGGATCTTCAATTACAATTTTTAATTCCTCGTCACCGCATTCAACCTTCCATAATTTTTTCAATAGATTTTTTGCGGTTTTTCTTTCTGAATCTTCCCCAGCTGTATCACGCTGTGATTCTAAGATTTTCTTGAATCTTTCAAGCATGCCTTCGATATTTGACACGTAACCCTCGGAAGCAATACCTGGTTCAACTGACATGCGCATTTGGGGGATTTTTATTGTTGCTTGACCTGATTTTACCAAACGAATTGATAAATCTTTTGTTGATTTTACTGTGAATTCAATTTTGCAGGGTTCTTTATCTGCATCTGCTTCTATATCTGACTGCTTGTAACCACATTCATCTGTATTTGTGCAGAACATTGAAAGAATGTGGACTTTGCCGAAATAAGGAATGTCTTGCTCATCATCTATTAATATCAATGTTTTCTTCAAACATAACGGACATGTCTCATGTTCAATTTTATCCATGAAATTAAAGTCAAACTAAAATTTATAAAGCTTGTGCTTGAAAATCATATAATTATTCAAAAAAAATTCTATTAAAAATAAAAATGAGATAATAAAAAGAAAAATAATAAGATAAAAAGAATTATTGCTGCGGTTGGATATCTGAAGTATCTGTGCTTCTATATATTGATGCGAAGCTTGGAGTTACAACAACCCAATCATCTCCGAAACCAGCGATATCTCCTTCAATTGCGTCGCATGTTTTCTTCAATTTGTTGACAGCTCTCTTTAATTCTACTAGATCCTTATCTTTTAATGGTCTGATGTTGATTAAAGCGATTGTGTATCCTTCTCTTAAGGCATCCAATGCGGGTTTTATGTCAGCAAAGTCTTCAATAATAAAAGGCCTTACAATAATTTTTGCCTTTCCCGACCTATCTTTTGCGCTAGGTGTTATTTCCACATAATCATCTGCAAATTCATCAGAAGAAGATTCGGATTTTCCCAAGAATTTTGTTTTTAATTTCTCTAGTGTGGTTGCCATTTTAGAGTATCACGGCTTAACCAGTATATAAATATTTCTATTTTATTACTTACTCTCCAATTGTCTCACTAAACTCCATATCTGCATCCTTACATAGGGCTGG
>CAYHUT010000001.1:0-32211 GCA_964359835.1 Candidatus Woesearchaeota archaeon | reverse complement strand
AAAAATAAGAAGACAATACTATATAAACCTATCTGACGTTAACTATACAGTATCATTAAAAAGATAGGTTTATATACTAAGATTTTCAGGAAGGATATATGACACCATTTGCAAAAAGAACACAAGAGAAATATCCAACAATTTGCAGCAAATGTGGTAAAAAATTCTATGCTAATTTCCTTACTACCCCAGGCATTCCAATATATTGTATGGAATGTATTAAAGTTGTGGGAATAAATGCAAGGATTGAAGAAGTTGAATCAAAATTATTAGCACAAGAGTTTTCTTTGGAAGAGTCAGATTTAAAAATCGCAAAACAAATAGCTGCTGTCTTTAATACTAATGTGTCTAATAAAGAGGCAGTATTAGATGGTTTAATTAATAAATTAGTAGAAGATGAAGACAGAAGAAAAAAAATTCTTGAACAGATTATAGCCTTGCAAGCCAGTAAGAAAAGAAAATAGTTATTTGATTGGTTTAAATTCTTCGTTCATAATTTTCTCATTTTCTTTTTTGCGTTTTTCTTCCTGCATTTCTATGTGGCATATTGTGCACATTTTTCCTTTTAATTCGTGATTAGTTTTGTAAATGAAAACAAAATTTTTACCAGCATCTTTTTTGCAAGCCATACATAGATTGGGACTTAATTTTCTTTTTGTTTTTATTACTAATTTCCCACCTTTGATCACTCCTTTTTCTGGCTTTTGCAAATCCTTCATAGAAGCTTTCATTCTCTTAATCTCATCTTTTAATGATTTTTTTCCTGAATGCATAATTAGATGATTATGATATTATTTAAATATCTTTTCTTGTAGATAAATTATTATAAAGCATTGTTTTTCTGAATAGGCATGGATGAGGTTACTAATGCATTCTTAAAATGGACAAAGGATAATAAGGATTTTGAAGAAAGTGTACATGTTGTTAAGAGTAACTCTCAAGGCAGACTTTGGATGATTGGTGGTTTTGTTTATAAGACAATAATAAGCGAACTTTATGGCAATAAAAAACCTGAATTAAGTTTAAGATTTTTTGTTGAAAAACCTAATGAAAATATAAAATCTTATGGTTGGTGGGTGTATAATAAACAGGACAAAAATGGAAATTATCTATTTTCAAGCACGGAAAAATTGATGATGTTTACACCTTTAGATAGGATAAGACCTATGAGGGAAATGGGGATTGAACCCACAATTAATAATTATTTTTTTGGTATTCCGCTTACTGTGCAGGCAATTGTATATGATGTTAATAATTCCAAGATTATTGGTGAAAGAGGAATCAATTCTATTATGAAAAAAACTGTTGGAATTAACAGCAGGAAATTTGCTGAAAGAGCTGCAAGAAAATTAAATATTGGTCTGGAAGAATATGTTCAAAATAAAGCTGATGAACTTGGATTTAGGGTCGAGGGATTTTATGGCAGATGATTTGGAAGATATAGTCCAAAATAATAATGAAACTATTGCTGATAAAAGTGAGGAAAAATATGCAAGAAGAGAAGCCTTGACAAGAATCGGTTTCGCTTTAGTTATTCCTGGTTTTATGTATCTTGAGAGGGAGAAATTAATAAAAGAACGGGGTTATTGCGGTGTTTCTTTTTAGAAAATGCTTCTTTGCTAAGCTGGAAAATTATATTTTTGGGCAGCTATTGCTTGGAATTATATTAATCCTTAAAAATTTTATTATATTGTTCTAAATAACCTTTTTAGAGAATAAATGTTTATATTGGTTTATGGTATATTAAAAATATGGCAAATGTTGATTTAAGAAAAATAATCTCCGCAAGGGACCAACTAGAGAGTATTATTGTTAAAGAAGCTGCAGAAGAAATAGTGAGAGTACTTGATCCAGAATGGCAAAAGAAAGTGAGAACAATGGGGAATTCTCCAAGTATCTTTTTTAGACAAGTATACAAATATAGACAAGTTGCTGAAAGAGCAATTGTGCAATATATGCAATTTAAGGCGGGTTATGATTTTAAAGAAGAGGATGTTCTTGGAGCACTTAATTATTTAATGAGTAAGGGAAAGGTAAAAAAAGAATCAATTACTGTTGGCTCTGCTCATAATGAGCATGATGTAACTGTTTATTCTTTAAAATCTCAATAATTTTATTTTTTCTTTAGATTAAAAAATTTTAAATGAAAAAAGAGGCAAACCTTTATTAAACCTTAGATCTATTATAGAATATGAATAAAAAATTAATAGTCTCTATAACCTTCTTATTAATAATATTTATTTTACCACAGGCAGTATTTGGATGTATTTATGAGGCAAGAGTTAAACTAGTCGCTTATCAATCAGATGTAGATAGATTGGGTGAAAAAAGCAATTATCAAATAGAGGGAGGATTTAGAGAATTTGATAATTTATTATTAAATGAGTTGTATCTTATTGCTTATGGAGATTGTAATAATGAGAGCATAGCTGTGGATATAACTTTAGAAACACCTACTGGTAAAAAAATTGCCTTAGTTCCTTCACAATATATTCAATTTATTTCTAAACTTAAAGATAATGAAGAATATAGATTTAATTGTTCTAGTCATATTGAAAATAGTGCAGATTATTTTTGTATGGACTCTTATAATAATAATTTTACCTTGAAGGCGGTAAGAATTCCTGAGGCAGGTTTATGGACAGGTAATATAAATATTTTAGATGAAAAATCAGGAAAAATAACGCCTGCCAATGGAAATACCATAATTTTTCCTTCTAAAAAAGTTAATATGTATTATTTAGCACCTTTTGAATTTTTGGTGATTAGTAGGGCAGAAACAATAAGTTTAGATCTAACAAAAAGTAATAATGATTTAGCTTGGATAGCAATATTAATAGCAATCGGAGCAATTATTTTTGAAGCAGCATTATATTTATTAGATAGACAATTAAAATCAAATGATAATAGAGAGAAACAAGAAATGTTATTACAAAGTATTTTAATAACTATCAAAGAGATAAAAGATAATGCTAAAGGGCATGAAGAAGAATTAACTAAGAAAAAAATAGTAATACCTTCTTATTTATTAACTCCTTTACCCGAGACATATTTCATAAATTTATACTCAAAAATTAAATCAAAAGAGACTAAAAAATTAAAAGAGAATCTAGTAAGATTACAAAATAAAATAGAGAATGTTAATAGTATGATTAAGTTATTACAACAAGGGTATATACTTCACTCGAAAAAAAATAATTTTGAACAATTGAAGCATGAAATTTTGAGAAAAGTAATCAAAGGAGAAGAATTGAAGATTAACTTTGAAAAGGATAAACCATATATTTTTTCATTAGTATATTATATAGATTTAATTACAATTACTAACAGAATCGAAGAAGAAATAAATAAATTGAATTCTACAAAATTGGGCGAGTTATTTAACCCTATTAAAAATGCTTAAATCTTTTAGTTTTTTCTTAAAACATTTAGTCTTTAATATGAATTAAAACCTTTAAGCAAAGATTAAATTATGCTAACAGATAAAATCTGCGGCACACCAAAAATTTCTTTGAAATTTTTCAGTGTTTAGGCGTGAGATTTTCATTATTTTCTTCAGGTTTGTTAAAATTATCCATTGGAGATTTAATTTTCTTGATCTGTTCTTTTATTTTCTTATTGTAATTTTCTAAAAAAGTTTTAAAATTTGTACCTTTTTTAATTATATATAAATGATTTTCATTAGAATAAGCGTGAACGAGCCATAGTTCAGTCAAATCTTCAATTCTAAAGTAGTCTATTGCCTTAGATAATCTACATGGACCGCATTCTACTGCTATTAATTTTCCATCTTTGTCTTTTGCAAGAATATCTGGTCTCCCATAACTAAGATTCTTTTCAAAACCTTCAAATATCAAGCCTTTATTTTTTAAAATTTCAAGAGCAATTGCTTTTTGCAACTTTTGAGGGCCCCGTATATCTACTTCTTTAAATTTAGGATTAAAATTTATCTCCTCTTTTTTTATAATCAATGCTTTATTAACAAAGAATGAATTAACAGCTTCCAATTCAAACAAATTATACCTTGAATCTCCTGCAATAAAAATTTCAGCTAATTCTTCTTCCATATGTTTCCTGCTTTTTGAAAAGCTAATTTGCCTTGATATTTTGAGGCTTTTACATAAATCTGTGTTGTGCCTATATCGGCATGGCCTGCATAAGATTTTATTGAAAAGGAATCAATGCCTTCATCAGCCATATGTTGTAATCTAGAGTGCCTTAACATATGGGGGTGTAAATCACGAGATAATAATTCTCTGCCATATTTTTTCAAATTATACCAAACTGTTATTGGTTTTATTGTAAATATTAAGGAATTTGGTGATGAAACATTTTGATTTTTGATTAAATCTTTTAATAATTGAGATGTTCCACTATTAACATAAACTGTTCTTGGTTTTCTGCCTTTACCCATAACGTGAATTTCATTTGTTTCAAGATCCACATCTTTTAGCTTAAGATTTGTAATTTCAGATATTCTAGCCCCTGTGTCATAAAGAACCATAACAATTAATTTGTCTCTAATATTTGGGATATTATCAACCAAGAAAAGAAGCTCTTTTTTAGATAAAACAGATTCTGCAAGTTTTTCTTCATCATTTAAAGCAGTTATGTTTCTTTTTCTAAAACTTATAATGTCTTTTACAAATTTATCAGAATATCCTAAAGATTTTAAGTAAAGCCATAAAGAATAATTTGCAATTGGGTAATTTCTTGTTTCTAGGTAGGTTTTATGTTTTTGGACTAGAGCTTCAAGTGTTTCCGTTGATTCAGAATGTTCTATAAACTTTGCAAGTGTTAAAAGTCCGTGAATTGTTCTTTCTCCTAGTTTTTTATTGCTTTTCTTAGTAAAGTTTGTTAAGAATTTTTCGAAGGTTATTATTTCTTCCTGTTCCATTGTTCCTCTTTTGTGAATAAATGATTAAATTATATACCATCTATAATTTAATAACTATATAAAATTAATGTTTTTTGCTTAAAAATAGGGGTTTTGGCTAAGGTATTTTGATATTTTACATACTTAATGAATATTAGGTAGAATTTGTATATGAAAATAGAGGAAAATTACTTTTTAGGTAGTTCTAAATCACGGATTTCTAATAAGCGCTCTAATTCTGGAGAAGTTTTTGGAAATCTTCCATTTACTATTGTCCTTATTGTTTCTGAAGAATCAGCTATGCCCCTTGCTTGTTGATCATCAATAGCTTTAAAATAATGAATATCTTGTGTGTAATCTGAGTCAGGTATTGAACAACCTAGTTCCAGTGTTGTATATTGTCTTGTAAACTACCATGTATTCTTTTTGATTTTCGTTTGCCATATTTGGCGTATGTCATTTAAGTTTAATTAGTTTGTGGTAATTGAAAATATAATTAATAAAACTAAAAATTAAATCTACTTTTTAGTACATTTTTTATACTTTTTTATCATGCTAAATACTTTAAGCTTTGATTAAATCTTTTAAGCACAATAATTATATATTTTAGATATGCAAAAACCTTAATAATAAGTTTAATACTGAATGGAATATGGCAAAACTAATAATCGAACCAATTATCCCAAAGACGTGGCACCCAATTATTGAATTTCTTGAAAGTGTTAAAGATGACAAATCTAATTTTGTTGATGGCGTTGAAATACAACTAAATAAGGGATTAAAAAATCCACTTGAATTTGTACAATACGTTGCAAAAAATTATGAAACAATTAAAAAGAAAATGGAATTATACCACCAAAGACTTAATTATGCCATAACAAGATTAGATAATATTGGAGAGAATAAACAAGATCATGTTGATATTGAAGTAATACAAGATAATCTTATGAAACAGGAATCAATATTAAAAGCGACATTTGAAGATTTAAATTTAATATATGAAAATATGACAATTTATATTGAGGATGTTGGAGAGGAATTTAGTGATAGAAGAAAAGCAGATTTACTTGCAATGATTAAAGCCACTTTAATTGATATGAAAGCTATAAAGAAGCTTATTAGTCAGGAAAGGGGCGGGCTTGTGCAGAGTAAAATGGTTAGTATTGCTGCCAGGCATAAAAAGGCGGCTTAAGAAGGTTTATATAGCTGTAATGCTTGTCATTTTTACTACTTTAAAATGGCAACTGTTATTCCTTTTCCAGGTAAATTTGGTCTTAGAGAAATTAGTAAAAAGAAAGATTTTCTAGAGATTTATGAGTTATATATTAGCAAAGAAACTAGAATCAAAGAAACAAGAATGAGACTTTATAGAACTTATAATGAAAAATGCTGTAATAAGGCATTTATACCTTATACATCTGATTTGAATATAACTTCAAGAGATGCCAATGGAAGCATATTAATAAAACCCAGTTTAAATGTTAAAATTGCAACAACATTGTGCCATAATTCTAATAAAAATTCAATAAATCCCTTAGCTAATGATTATCTTTTATGCCACTTATTTAATTTAATGGAGCAAATAAAAGAGTATGGGCCTACCCTTTACATGCCTGAAAATTTGGAAGGCTTAAGAAATGAAGAGATGTTTAGATTTGAAAAATATTCTAAAAGAATAAGTTTAGTTAGGGGTGAATTTGATAGGAATGGTTTTTGGGGTAATTCTTATATAATTATTGGGGAAGACTTAGGTGAATTTTAGCGTCTCTTTTTTATTATTACTTTTGATTTAATTTTAGAGTCTGTTTTAAGATATTCTATTACTTCTTGACCTTTATCAGTTACTTGAACAAATGACTGTTTTCCTGTACGTTTTTTAGTTACAACACCCCACTCTGAAAGCAAGGATAAATACTCAGAGATTGTTGAACGCACGTCTGAGTATTGCTTGCCGGGATAAAGTTCCTCTGCAAGTGCCTTGAAAGGAACCCATCCCCCCCTTTCCCTCTGTAGGCTAAGAAGCCTGATAAATATTAATTTTTGAGTGTCTGTTAAACCTGCAACCATTTGTTTAGGATTAACTTGATATATACTCTTTGGAATTTCCATTGGCTCTGGAGCTTCTTCAAGTTCTTCGGCTTCATCAAAAACTTCTTCTGAATTTCCAATATTTAATGATTCTATTGAAATAGTGTGGGAATTAAGTGCTTGCTCGTGATGCTCCAATTTTTTTAAAATTAATGACAAATGTTTCTCTATTGTTTCTAGTTTTTGATTTTGATTTTCTTCTGAGTCCTTAAAATTTTCCAACCAGGAATTGACTGAACCCATATCTCGTTTTAAATTTTTAAAAGAATCTGTAACAGAATTATGAAGCTTATCAATTTTTTTATGCGCTTCGTGATCTACACCTTTTTTTTTGAACCACTCAAACATAATATTATTAGATTCTAGGGGGTTTATATAGTTTTTTATTTTTTTTTTGTAAAAAGCTAGTATTTTATGTACGTGTCGTAGACGTCTAAGAAGTGTCGTATAAGTTTATGTAGACGTCTACGACACGTCGTAGACGTGTCTGTAAACACATTTTTTATGAATCCTATTGAGATTATTGTAAAAAATTTAAAAAGTGTTGAAAAAAATAAATAAAATAGTTGTAAAAAAAATTTAAAAAATTGTATAAAATAAAATGCCTAAATGGGTAGATAAAAAGGTGTTAAAAATAGTGAGATTGGATCAAGATAGAAGCAGATGAGAGGTTATTTTTTATTGAAAAATAGGTGTTTGAGATAATCTAAAGAAAGAAAAAGGAGGCTAAATTGGACTTATTTTAGGCCTTGTGAGGGTATTTGAGATAGATAATAAAGACATATATGAGGATAAACGAGCATATAGTATGTAAACTGAGGTTAATTTGGACTTTGTTTAGGTAAAGTGAGAGTTCATTTTAAGGTTTTTTTAAGAGTTTTGGAAAGATTCTGTGAATAAATAGTGAAAAAAAGTAGACTTAATGTAAAAAAAGGAATAAAATATTGATTAATAGATATATATTTAATAGAATAAGGAAAATATAAGGATTATAAGAGAAAGCGTATATAAAACTAAAAAAGTAAACATATTTATTGAAAAGGGAAGGTAAATTAGCCTTCTTTTAAGAAAAGTGAGAGTTAGATACGATCAAATAATGTTGTTTGTTTTGGATCGGATTCATAATAAAGTGAAATCAGCTTTTGTTTTAAACCTAAAGACTTAAAGTCTTTCGATATTGTGAGGATTGTACGCTTATTATTGAGTTTTTTTCGAATTATAGGTAAACTTTTTCTTATTAAACCGCTAATATACCCCCGAATACAGGGTTCTGAGAGGGATAATTTCAAAGCCAGATCTAAATAAAATATATTTGTTGTTTCCTCGTCGAGTTGATATAATGTCAAGAACACTTTTAGCTCTTGTTTAGAAAGTGAGGAGAAAAGCTTGTTTAGATTTGTTTTGAAGAATGATATTTCTTGATCAATTGGCTTTTTTGAAGTGATAGTGCCCAAGTTTAACTGTTTTTCAATTATTGCCTCTTTTGGAAATTCTTGAAACTCTTTTTCTATTGGTTTCTCGACGGTGAATGTGGATTCTTCAATTTCGGAATATTGCTCCAAATCAGGTGTTTCAAACATGTGATTAAGTGATTGAGTGCTTAGTGATTGATTGATTAAGTGATTGATTGATTGATTAACCCCTTCACTTCCTATGGAAATAGGCGGTTTTGGGTTTTTTTTGAACTCCTCCAGTTCCTTTGAAAGTTTGAGAATCTCCTCGGAAAGTTGTAAAATTACCTTGTTCTGCCTTAACATTAACTCCTTTAAGGCTGAAATTTCGTTATCTAGTGCCAAAATATTATCTTTTACACTTGAAATTTGAGGCTTTTGAGACATATGTGATTGATTGATTAAGGTTTTATATAATTTTGTTGTTTTAATCATCTATTTCTGATTGATTAAGTATTGATTAAGTGATTAAATGATTATTTTAGAGACTAGTAAGCTTTATATAGAGGTATTCCGAGGAGGAATATATGGCAATAGTAGGATTCAATTTCACAAAATTAAATATTGAAAATAAAGGACAATTTAAAGCTAATGAAAAAATTAGTTCTGATTTAAAAATTGATGATGTTGTTCCTGAGAAAACAAGCGTAAATGAATCCAAGGATCTTGTAAAGTTTGTTTTTGAATTTATTATTGACTATGCAGGTTCTGGCAATGCTTTATTAGCAGGCGAAGTAGTTTATTTAGACGAACCTGAAAAGATTAAAGAGATTTTAAAGAACTGGGCAGATCAACATGCTGTTAAAGCTGAATTGCTACAACAAATACTTAATACTGTATTATTCAAATGCAATATCAAGGCGTTAACAATGTCTCAAGATGTAGGATTACCACCTCATTTTAAATTACCAAGAGTAGAGTCAGAACCTATAAATCCCCCGACTCAATAATAAATTAAATCTTTACATTTCTTTTGGAGTTTCTATTCCTAATAAAGAAAGACCATTTTCTAAAACAAAAGAAACGGATTTCACAAGTTTTATTCTGGCAGCCTTGACTTTTTCATCTGCAGAACGAACGGGGCATTCAGAGTAAAATTCATTGAATAGTTGTGCTAAGATAATTAAATAGTGAGCTAGTGTAGAGGGTTTTAGATTGTTAAATGATTGATTGATTGTTTCATTATATATACTTAAGTGGTTGATTAATGCTATTTCCTGCTTAGTAGATAGTTTTGAAAAGTCAGATTTTATGGTTTTTTGATTTTCTAAAATAGATAAAGCACGAGCGTTAGTATATTGGATATATGGTCCTGTTTCTCCTTGAAAATCCAATAATTTTTCCCATGAAAAATCTATATCTTTTACACGATCGTGGCTTAAGTCCCAGAAGATAATTGCACCAATTGCAACTTGTTGAGCTACTTTGTCTTTGTTTTTAAGGGTTGGATTCTTTTGTTTTATAATTTTTAAAACCTTGGATTCAGTTTGAGATAAAACATCTTCCATAAAAACTACCTTACCTTCACGGGTTGACATTACCCCTTCTTCAAAATGCATAGTGCCAAAATTAACATGTTCTAATAATGAAGAGAAGGAGTAATTAGCTAATTCCAATACTTTGAAAAACTGTTGGAAATGTAGGGCTTGTCTTGAATCAACTATGTAAAACATTCTTGAAAATTTGAACTTATTGTAGCGATATATTGCTGCGGCTATATCCCTTAACCCATAAATACTTGCATCATCTGATTTCTTAAGAATACAGGGGGGCATATTGAATTGTTCTAAATGCACGACTAATGCTCCTTGATCTTCTTTTACAAGATTCTTTTTTTCTAAAAATTTGATAGTTGGATCCAACAGAGGTTCGTAGAATGATTCTCCAGTGGTATGCGTAAATTTAATTCCTAGTTTTTTATAAATTTTATTAAATTCCTTTAAACTCAAGGTGGTGAATATTTTCCAGAGTTTTTTGGCACTAGCATCCCCCTTCTCTAATTTAACAAACCATTTCTTACCTTCTTCATCTAATTCAGGTTTTAACTTTGCTTCTTCATGGAATTTAATATAAATATTTAGTAAATGTTGGATTGGATCTTTCTTTAGTTCTTTTTCTGAACCCCAGGTTTTATAAGCATAGATTAGTTTACCGAATTGAGTACCCCAGTCTCCTAAATGGTTAATGCCTATCACTTTATAACCTAATTTTTCTGAGATTCTTTGAATTGAATTACCAATAGCAGTTGATCTTAAGTGAGCTATACTAAAAGGCTTAGCTATGTTGGGGGAGGAATAGTCAATTACTATTGTTTGCTTCTTTGACTTTTCTGAGCCATATTTCGATTTCTTTTTTAAAATCTCTTTTATTGTTTCTTTTGCAAAAAGTTCTTTTTTTAAGAAGAAGTTTAAGTATGGTCCTTTAATTTCTGTTTTTTGTATGAAGCTTGAAAGTTTTAATTTTGCTTTTAGATCTTCTGGTTTATGTTTTAATTTGTAAGAGTGTACTGCAAAATCTCCAAATTCTAATGAGGGAGGAGTTTCAATTACTACTTGAGTTTTAAGTTGCTGCTCTAGAAGCTTTTGAAGTTTTAATTTGAAATCCATATAATTCTAGAAACATGGTAACTAATAAAGTTTTCTTGAAGGTATGTGCTTAAAGCTTAAAATAGCCAAAAACTTTATAAATCCAATAGTGCCCAAGAATTTGATGTTTGTCAGAATAAAAAAGAGAGGTGCTTCTGGGAACTATGGATACTTAGTAGAAAACTATTGGATTAATGGGAGTTCCCGACAAAAAATTAAAACCTATCTTGGTAAAGTACATGGTTTACAAGCGGTGCATGATGTGCCTATTGATGTTGAACTTTCTAAGGAATATTCCGATGTTATTTTGGCACTAGTTAAAATGGAATTAGTAAGGCACGGCTTTCAAGAAAAGGATGGAGTTTATTTTTTAGACAAATTGTTTGTTAACTTGAATATGAAGAGTATGCATGATTCACATGGAAGAAAGGTTGTGTTAAAATTGAATGATGGGTTCTTATGCGACCATCATTTGAATGAGTTGTTGAATTGTACTATTGATTCTGAAGAACAGGTTAAAGGCATGAAACTTGCTAATTTACTTGTTTCTTCTGGACTTAAGGTTAAACCCGAGATGTTTGTTGAATTGTATAAAAAATTACAAGAAGCTAACCCCTCTTCATCTTATGGAGAATTGGGCGAGTAGAAGAATTCCAAATTAAGGCGTGTTCAAGAACTTCTGAAATGTGTTTTACTGGAATTATATTTAGTTTTGCTCTTTGTTCTTTTGTTAATATTAAATCTTTTTCATTTGCTTTAGGGATTATTACATTTTTTATTCCGGCCTCTATACAAGCTTCTACTTTTGTATTTACACCTCCAATTGCTAGAACATCTCCGCGAATAGATAATGAACCGGTCATGGCCATATTTTGTTTGATTGGAATGCGCTTTAATGCTGAAATAATGGCTGTTGCAATTGCAATTGATGCTGAATCGCCTTCTACTCCTTCATATGTTTGCAAAAATTGAATAAATACATCATGCTTTTCTTTTATATCTTCATTAAATATTTTTAAAATTAGGGCTGAAACATTTGTAACTGCTTCTTTTGCAATTTCGCCAAGTTTTCCAGTTGCAATGAATGTTGATTTTCTTCCTTTTGTAACTTCTGATTCAATTGGAAGTATTAAACCAGATAGAGAAGCACCTGAACCAATAACTGCCAAACCATTTACACGACCAATTTTATGGCCTTCTGTAATTATAACATCATATTTCTTTTTATTTTCTATGTATTTATCAGCTAGTTGTTGTTCTAATGGTCTTGAATATTTCTTTGCTTTTAAGATGTGTTGGGGTTCTGTGAATTTTGAATTTTCTTCTTTTGCAAGGTCTCCAGCTGCCCTCACTATTCCGCCAAGTTCTCTTAATCTTACTGTTAACTTGTTGGCTGTTCCAGACATTCTTCTTGCTTCATTTATTATTAAATCAACTGCATCTTTTGTAAAATGGGGAATTTTTTTATCTTTATTGACTTCTTGAGCAACAAATTGGACAAGTTTATTTTGATTTTCTAGGCTATCATCCATTGTATTGTTCATATAAATTTCATAACCATAACCGCGAATTCTTGACCTTAATGCGGGATGCATTTGCTTTAGTGTTTCTAGGTTCCCAGCGGCAACAAATACAAAGTCGCATGGAACAGGTTCGGTTCTTGTCATAGCACCTGAAGAACGTTCAGATTGACCTGTAATAGGGTATCTTTTTTCTTGCATTGCAGATAAAAGCTCTTGTTGAGTGTGGGGTTGTAATGTTGCAATTTCATCTACAAATAAAACTCCAAGGTTTGCACGATGAATCATGCCAGCAATAACTCTTTCATGAGCAGGTGTGCCTAAACCGCCAGATTGTAAAGGATCGTGTAAAACATCTCCAAGTAATGCACCGGCATGTGCACCTGTTGCATCTATGAATGGTGCTTGCTTGTTTTCGGAATTATCAATTAATAATTTTGGTATTTGAATGGTTGAGACTTTCATTCTCTTCCCAAGATTCACAAATAATAAGAATAAACCTAAAAATATTAAAGAGCCTATTAATGAAGCTGCACCCATTATGTCCCCGTATTTTGCACGGATCCACCAAGGTGAGATCATTGAAAAAATTAAAAGAATAAAAAATATTACATTCATCATTTTTGATGAAGTATTTGATTGAAGTTTTAATTTATTTACAAAATCTCGGCCTTTTGATTTTTGCATTGACCGGATTAATGGTAAATTTTCATCGTTGTCATTTGGAAAACAAACAATATCCTGCAAATCTTCTTGCGGTAAAAGTTCAGCTAATGCCTGTGCAACCATAGATTTACCTGTTCCCGGTTCTCCTATCAATAAAACATGTCTTCTTTGTTGAGCTGCTTTTTTAATTATTTGAATTGATTCTTCATGACCTAAAACTTGTGAAACTATTTGTTTTGGTACTTGTATTTCTGAAGTATTGTTGTATTTGATTGGTTTTTCTGATTTGTCCATTTTATTGCGTATTTTTGTATTGGTGATAGGGTGGAAAGATTTATAAGGTGTTTGATTGAATTAGAAAAATTATAAATAGATTTTAATAAAATCACAAAAACGATGCACAATCACATCTTAAATGTTAAAAGTTTCTTTTAGAAACTTTGACACACAGAAAATCTTAAGTAGATTTTCTCGTGGGATGTGATTTAAAAGGCGCTCGTTTTTGGGATGATCAAGGCACGACTACATTCTAAAGAATGTAGTTTTAGTCAAGTGCCTTGACATAAAAACTTAAAATTAAATTATGTAAATAATAATTAAAATAAAAAGAAGATTAAATAATATCTTCTTCTGCAACGACTAAGAAATCTTGCATTGCTACAACTGCACCATATGGAAGTAAAACTTCACCATCTTTTGATTTTTCAAGATCAAGACCCTCGCAGTAGCCGGTTGTATTTTTCAAAGCTATTTGTAAAACCTCTCCAGTTTTGGTGTCAAATAATAAATTAGCAACATCACCGAAGACTTTGCCTGTTTTTGATACGACGCGCTTGCCTATAAATTGTTTTGAGATTCTTTTTTCATTATCCATGAGCATCACTCCTTGTTTTAATTTATGTTAACTGGTTTTTACTTATTTATAAAGGTTTCTTTAGTTTTTAAAGTATTATTGAGTATATATTATTGAGAATGGGTTTGTTTAGATATACTTTAAAATTTTTTAAGTTTATTTTATTATTTAAATATTATAAAAACGATGCACAATCACATCTTAAATGTTAAAAGTTTCTTTTAGAAACTTTGACACACAGAAAATCTTAAGTAGATTTTCTCGTGGGATGTGATTTAAAAGGCGCTCGTTTTTGGGACTGGGAAAATCAAGTGATTTTTAAAATACTCAAGGAATTGTTCTTGACAAATGTAGTTTTAGTCAAGTGTCTTAACATAAAAAATAATTTACTGGTTTTTGTTAAAAATATATTAAAAATGAACCTTTAGTTCGTGTGGACCCTCCCACCTTGATTGCATATGGAATATTATAAAAAGGGGGTTTGTTTTGAAGTTTTTTTGTATTAAATTTAGTTTTTGTTGTTTTATTTTTATAAAATAAATATTAATAATAAATTAAAGATATTTTAATATTATTTAAAATAAGTGGCAATTTATATTAATTAATTATATATTTAATTTATATTATATTAATAATAAATATTAAAAAAGTAAATAAAAGATATAATAAATATTAAAATTTTGAGCTTTTTGGTTTTTTTTTAATTTTTGTATTGTCAAATTTTGAGTTTTTAATTTTTTATATTATAAATTTTTCTATAGTATATTATATATATTATATACTATATTATTTATATTATATATAATATATTAATTAATAAATTATATCTTTTCTAATAGCTATATTAAAAATATTAATTTATTTTTATTTTTTATTCTTTTGTTGTTTTATCTTTAAAATATATTAATTTTTTATTTTTATTTTAATTATTTTCATCTAATTTCTTTTAAATTAAGATTTGGATATAGTTATCTAATTAAATGTGAAATAGAAGCGAAATGGTTAAAAAGAAGTTCCACACGAAATATAGGTGTGGGTGTTAACTTTTTTGTTAATATCTAATAAAATAGGGAAAAGAAGGTAAAAAAATGGTTGATTTGAAAGGATATTTTAATACTTATTTAGATAAGAATCCGTTAATAATTAATAAAAAAGTTTTACAAAATAATTTTACACCGCAGGATATTCAACATAGAGATGAACAAATTAAATATGTTGCAAGTATTCTTTCTCCATGTTTAAGAATGGAAAAGCCTTCTAATTTATTTTTATATGGTAAAACCGGAACTGGCAAGACTTTAGTAACAAAACATGTTAGTGATGAAATTAATAAAATAGCCAAAGAAAAAAATTTACCCATTGTTTTTGTATATTTAAATTGTAAATTGAAAAGAGTAGCAGATACTGAATATAGAATGATAGCTCAAATTTATAGAGAGATGGGAGAACAAATACCTGCGACGGGGTTGCCAACAGATGAGGTTTATAAAATATTTTTAAGACATATTGATAGTGAAAAAAAATTAGTTGTTTTAATTTTAGATGAAATTGATCAGCTAGTAAAAAAAGCAGGCGATGAAATTTTATATAATTTAACAAGAATTAATTCAGAATTAAAAAATTCAGAGTTGACAATTATAGGTATATCCAATGATTTATTATTTATGGATAATGTTGATCCTAGAATTAAAAGTTCATTAAGTGAGGAAGAATTGGTTTTTCCACCTTATGATGCCTTGCAAATAAAGGATATCTTATTACAAAGGTGTAAAGAAAGTTTTTCTGAAGGGGTTATTCAGGTCGGTGTTATTGAAAAATGTGCAGCTTATGCTGCTAGAGAACATGGCGATGCAAGAAGAGCCATTGAATTAATGAGGGTGGCAGGTGAATTGGCTGAAAGAAAAAACAAAAAACTTGTTGAAATGGAAGATATTGATGAAGCTGAAGATAAAATAGAACGGGACAAGGTTTTTGATGTTGTTAATACTCAACCAAAACAATTTCAATTGACTCTTTTTTCAATATTTTTATTGACTGAAAAAGGAAATAACCAGATATTTACTGGGGATATTTTTGAAGTTTATAAAGATTTATCAGCTAAAGTTGGATTGAAACCCCTTACACAAAGAAGAATATCTGATATTATTGCAGAATTAGATATGATGGGGATGATCAATGCAAAGGTTGTTTCAAAAGGAAGATATGGTAGAACAAGAGAGATAACTTTGGCAATACCCGGTTCAACTGTTCCAATTATTAAACAGACATTAAAAGAAGGTCTTAATTTATAATTTTTTATTGTGGGGAAAATGGAGAAGGCTTTTGTTGTAAAGACATTAATGGAAAATAACTTTTTAGTTAGTCCGGATTTTTTAAATTTAATTCCAGAAACTTTTGATGTCGAAGCTTTTGTAACAAAAACAAAAAAGATAACTGAAAATGGTCCTGTTGTTTTAAATAATGATTTGTTTTTATTGTTAAATTCTGAAGAAAAACAAGAAGGAATTAACTGGCAGGAGTTTGAAAAGTCTAGGGTTGAGATGGAAAAGGGTCGAGATTCCATGGTTTATAATACTTTTTTAGATATTATGAATTATAATTTAGATGATGATAAAAAAAAGATAATGGATGAAATTTATAAGGAACCCGAGATTGAAAAAAGTGTTATTCCGCAAAAAGAAGAATCAATGTATAATGTTGTTGTTTTAAAATCTTATAAAGATGATAAAAAATCAAATTCAGTACAAGATTTTGTTGGTTATTTTAAATCAAGATATGAATCTATAAAAAATATTTTGCTGCAGAGAACGGAATTACAAGGCGCTATTTCAATTAACAGGCTTTTAAAAAAAACAGATAATGAACAGGCAGCTTTAATTGGGTTGATTTTAGAAAAGTCTGAGACAAAGAATGGGAATATAATCCTGAAGTTGGAAGATCCGACGGGAATTATAAGTGTAATTATAACCAAAAGTAAACCTGAATTGTTTGAATTATGTAGCGCTCTTGTTCAGGATGAGGTAATTGGAATAATTGGTTTCTACAAAGATAAGGTTGTTTTTGTTAATAGTTTATTTTTTCCAGAAATACCTACATATCATGAACTAAAAAAAAGTCCAGATGAAGTATATGCTGTTTTTACTGGTGATCTTCATATTGGTTTAAAATATTTTTTGGCAGATGATTTTATGAAATTCATCAAATGGCTTAGGGGCGAGTTTGGAAATGATAATCAAAGAGAGATTGCTTCTAAAATTGGTTATCTTTTCATTGCGGGGGATTTAGTAGAGGGTGTAGGTATTTATCCAGGGCAGGAAAAAGATTTGAATATAGATGGTGTTTATAGGCAGTATGAAGAATTAACAAGATATCTTGCGATGATTCCCGAAAGAATTAAAGTGATTATCTGCGGAGGGAATCATGATGCAATGCGATTAGCAGAACCGCAGCCTGTTTTTGATTTGAAATATGCGGCGGCACTTACCACTCTTCCAAATTTAATAATTGTTAGCAATCCTGCAACTATTAATATTCATTCATCTGCAAGTTTTCCAGGGTTTGATGTTTTGATGTATCACGGTTTTAGCTTCCCTTATTATGCGGATTGTTTACCCTTTGTTAGATCTAAAGGGGGGCTGGCGAGATGTGATTTAATTATGAAAACTTTATTGCAAAAAAGACACCTCGCACCTACCCACGGTTCTTCATTGTATATTCCCGATCCTAAAATTGATTCACTTGTTATTGACAAGGTTCCAGATATTTTTGTTTCGGGACATATACATCAAATTACTGTTGCTAGTTATAAAAATATTAACTTAATTAATAGTTCTTGTTGGGTTACTCAAACAGAAGATCAGGAAAAGAGAGGAATTGTTCCACATCCTGGAAAAATTCCAATTATAAATTTAAAAACAAGAGAAGTAAGAATAATGAATTTCAGGAGCGAGGGAGAATGACTGACGTAGAAGCTTCTGAAAAAATGAAGGAATATTTTTCTTTGATAGAATCTGAAGTTCAGAGGGTCTATGGCTTAGCTGGCAAAGCAAGAGCTAAAGGTTTTGATCCTATTGACAAAGTTAGTATTCCTTTAGCAACAAATATGGCTGAAAGAGTTGAGGGATTAATTTCTATTGTAGCACCGCAGATTAAAAATTCTGGTTTGAGTCAGGGAATTATTGAATTAGAAGATAAATATGGTTCACAAGATTGGAGAATTGCTTTTTTAATTGCCGAAGAGGTAGCTAATGAAAAATATTGTAAATTTACTGATAAAAAAGAGGCAATGGAAGTTGCCTTGCGTACTGGTCTTGCTTATATCACCAATGGTGTAGTTTCTTCACCATTAGAGGGTTTTGTAAAATTGGAGTTGAAGAAGAGGGCTGATGGAAAGGAATATTTTTGTTTATTTTTTGGGGGACCAATTAGAAGTGCGGGAACTACTGCTACTTGTATTTTTGTAGCATTATGTGATTATATAAGGATGAGATTTGGTTATGATGTTTATGATCCCACCGAACTAGAAATTAAAAGAACTCCCTGCGAATTAGAATATTTTCATGAAAGAATTACTAATTTACAGTATTTACCTTCTAGCAAAGAATCTGAGTTTTTAACAAGACATTTACCCTTGCAGATAGATGGCGATGCAAGCGAGAAAATAGAGGTTCCCAACTATAAAGATGCACCCCGAATTGAAACAAATAAACTTAGGAATGGTTTTTGCCTGGTTATGGCTGAAGGTTTAAGCCAGAAGTTTGCAAAGTTTTGGGGTAAATTCCAGAAATGGTATAAAGATTTTGGAATGGACCATTGGATTTTTTTAGAAGAGTTTGTAAAATTACAGAAAGAGGTTAAAGCACACGGAAAGGTAAAAAAAGATAGTTCTGTTAAGGTTTCTCCAGACTATACTTTCATAAAAGATATGGTTGCGGGAAGGCCTGTTTTAGGCTATCCTATGAGGACTGGAGCGTTTAGATTAAGATTTGGCAGGGCACGTACTTCGGGATTTTCAAGTGATGCAGTTAATCCTGCTACACTTTTTATTTTAAATAATTATATTGCAATAGGAACCCAACTAAAAATGGAAAGACCTGGAAAAGCAACTACAATAACTACTTGTGATTCAATTGAAGGCCCTATTGTAAAATTGAAAAACGGAAGTGTAATTTTTGTTGATTCTATTGAAAAAGCTAAAGAAGCAGTTTTAGAGATGGAAGAGATTATTTTTTTAGGAGACATTTTAATAAATTATGGTGATTTTTTAAATAGGGGCCATATTCTTGTTCCACCTGGTTATTGTGAAGAATGGTGGGTTTTAGAATTACAAAAAGCAAGTGGTTTATCTAAAGAAGAAATAAAGGTTTTAGTTGGCGGAGATATATTAAAACACCTATTAAGTTGTAAAGATGCTTATAATTTATCTAAAAAATATAATATCCCTCTTCATCCAAGATATACTTATCATTGGGGAGATCTAAATAACAAACAAATAGTTGCTCTATTAGATTGGATTAATCATATGGTTGTAAAAGATGGAAATGTTATAATTCCCTTTGTTATTGATTTGAACAAAGATTTAAAAGAAGAAGATCCAAAAAGAGTTCTAGAATTAATAGGCTGCCCACATAGGGTTGTTAGCAATGAATATGTTTTAATTGAAGGGGACTGGGCGGATGCATTCAGAATTGGCTTAGGTTTTTATTCAAGGAATTTTAGTTATGACACTTGCATTTGTAAAATTGAGGATAATAAAAAAACAATTGATATAATTAATTGTGTTTCTGAGGTTTTGTTAAGAGATAAATCTGGTTTATTTATTGGTGCTAGGATGGGCAGACCTGAGAAGGCAAAGATGAGGAAGTTAATTGGAACCCCCCATATTTTATTTCCTGTTGGAAAAGAAGGAGGAAGATTAAGATGTTTCCAAACAGCAATTAATACTGGAAAAATCACTGGACAGTTCCCTTTCTTTTATTGTGAAAGCTGTAAAAAAGAAACAATCTATAGAAAATGCCATAGGTGTGATTCGATGGCTAAACAAAAATATTTTTGTAAATCTTGCGGTGAAATTGATGAAAAATGTGAACATGATGCAAAAACTTACAAGGATAGTGTAATTGATATTAATGAATATTTTAATAGTGCTGTTAAAAAATCCAAAGTTAGGAATATTCCCGAGATGATTAAAGGTGTTCGCGGAACATCAAATAAAGACCATATCCCTGAACATCTTGTTAAAGGTATATTGAGGGCGGCAAATAATGTCTATGTTAACAAAGATGGCACAACAAGATATGATATGACTGAATTAGCAATCACTCATTTTAAGCCTAAAGAGGTTGAGACTTCTATTGCTAAATTAAAATTAATAGGCTATACCCATGATACTTATGGCAAGGAATTAATTAATGATGAACAGATTATTGAATTAAGATGTCAAGATTTAATTTTGCCTGCTTGTCCTGAATCCCCTGATGAAGGTGCGGATAAGGTTTTAACAAATGTTGCCAATTTTATTGATGATTTACTTGAAAATTTGTATGAATTGCCAAGATATTATAACATTAAAACAAGAGAAGATTTAGTTGGACATTTATTAATTGGGTTAAGTCCACATACTGCTGCCGGAATTGTTTGTAGGATTGTAGGTTTTTCAAAAACACAAGGTATGTTTGCACACCCCTATCTGCATAGTATTATGAGGAGAGACACTGATGGTGATGAGGCGGGGGTAATGTTGGTGTTAGATGCATTTTTAAATTTTTCAAGAGAGATGTTAAGTAATCATAGGGGTGCTACGCAGGATGAACCACTTGTTTTAACTTCATTACTTGTTCCTAAAGAAGTAGATGACATGGTTTTTGATATGGATATTGTTTGGGAATATCCCTTGGAATTTTATGAGGCTTGTATGGAATATAAACCAGCATATGAATTTAAGATGCTAACAATTAAACAGGTTTTAAGTACTGATAAACAGTATGAAGGTTTTGGTTTTACACATAATACTACTGATATTAATATGGGTGTTATTTGCAGTCAGTATAAATTAATACCCACTATGGAAGATAAAGTTTTTGGACAGATGAAAATAGCAGAGATTTTAAGATGTGTTGATGAAAATGATGTTGCTAGATTAATTATTGAAAGGCATTTCATGAAAGATATTAAAGGCAATTTAAGAAAATTTTCAATGCAACAATTTAGATGTGTTGATTGTAATGAGAAATTTAGGAGACCACCCCTAAAAGGTATTTGTTCAAAATGCAATGGTAAAATATTGTTTACTATATCTGAAGGGTCTGTTGTAAAATACCTAGCACCTAGTATTAGTTTAGCTGAGAAATATCATTTACCTGAATACTTAAAACAAACTTTAGATTTAACTAAACAAAGAATTGAGTTAGTATTTGGAAAGGATGATGATAAACAAGAAGGTTTGGGGAAATGGTTTGGTTAAGTTATAATCCAAATGTTTTTATATAGGTATTTATAGATTATAGCATGTTTAAAATAAAGAGGTTATTAGGCAATAAGGTAGTTGAAGGTTCTTTTGTTGATCTAAATAAAAAAAATATTTTTGTGTGGCTAGATATTATTAATCCCAATGATTTAGATTTGCACAAAGTTTCAAATTTAACACAAATAGTTGTTAGTGATTTAAAGGATTATTTAGATTATAATAGAAGACCTACTTTTTTTCAACTTAAAGATTATAGTGTTGTTGTTATAAGTGTTCCCATCTTAGAAAATGAAAAGATTTCCACATCAACACTGATTGCTTTACTATCTAAAAAAACAAATGATTTTATTACAATTCATCGCCAAAATTTGAATTCAATTGATAAAATAAATAGTTATACTAACGAAAAATTAACTCAATGTTTTAAGAAAGGTCCAGTTTATCTTTTATATCGCATCATGGACGAGATTTTTTCAGAATATTTTAGCTATTTAGATAATATAAGTGATGAACTTAATAATGTTGAAGCTAAGATTTTTTCAAAAGATGCTGATAAGGGAGTATTAAACAAAATCTTCAAGATTAAAAAAATATTAATTTATTTTTATAAATCTTTATTAGCCAATAGGGATGTTGTTTATTCAATTGAAAACGAATTCGGAACTTTATTGAAAAAAGAGGATTTGATTGAATTTAGAAGACTTTATTCTGATTTAAATGAATTAACTGATTTGTCTTCTACATACAGAGAGATAATTTCATCTAATTTAGAATCTTACATGTCACATGTTTCAAATAATCTTAATATTACTATGAAAAAATTAAGTGCATGGGGCGCTTTAATTTTAGTTCCCACATTAATTGCAGGTCTTTATGGTATGAACTTTAAATTTATGCCGGCATTGGTTTGGGAATATGGTTTTTTTATGATTCTTGCAGTTATGGTTGTTGCTGTAACTTCATTATATCTTTATTTTCATAAGAATGATTGGATTTAAACTGTTTTTGCGTATTTCCCATAAACTCTTGGAGAATTTTTTATTTCTTCTACTATTTTTTTAGCCATATGTTCAATTAATGATAGGGTGTACTTATCTTGTTTAGATTTTAGGGTATCTAATCGGTTTGTCGGATCATCATACCAATTTACACTATAAGCTATGCCCAGGGGAATGGTTTTCATACCCATCATTATGCATGCTTTTAATAAATCAGGAGTAACTGAATCGCCTTCTTTGCTACAATTTATGAATGCGCAGAATTTCCCATATAATCTTTGATTATATTTTGCATTTGGATTTTTTGAGTATTTAATTGAATTGCCAAGGTTCTTTCCATCACCACACAATTCTTCTACCCCTCCATCAATAGCACATAAACGAGAAAACATTGTTTGTAGTAATGCTGGCCTTGAATAGTATGCTGTTGATGTTGCAAAGATTATTCCATCGGCTTCTAACATTGCTTTATAAACTTTCCACATTTCATCGCCTTCTGCAAATTCTCCTTCAGAATTATAAATCCTAAAAAAATCATCTTTATTTAATTTATCGTAGGCTTCTTTCATGCTAATAAATTTACCTTTGCTGTAGAAATGATCTTCTTTAAAAGAATAACAATCACATTGATTTGTTTTTTTATTAAAACGGCATTGTGCAGGATTGGTGCTATAACATTCCTTGCAAGGATTTATCTTTAAATATCTTAAATCTATTAATTCAACATTTATACCCTGTTTTTTTATTTCTTCTAGAACTAATTTCAAATAGAATAAACTAACAGGATCTTCACGCGCACAGGCATGCATATCTCTTTTTCCTGATGAAATTCCTAATATTTTAATTGGCTTGTTTTTTAGAGAACAGATTTTTCCTTTACACTTTTCATCATATATTTCATGTTTCATTTTGTTCTGCCTTTAAAAATATAATAATATCCCCAGTAAACCGTGAATTATTGCCAATGTAATTGTGATTATTACTGCGAGAAGATGATATTTAATTTTAATTTTTCCTATTTTTAAAAAATACCCTATTATTGCAGTTGTTATCAATGAAAGAAATGTCAATATGCCCAGATACATTATTAAAGGTTTACCCAAAATTAAATAAAACGTTATATTATTTAGCACGATTTTATACCTCTTTATGATTATTATAAGTGTTACTCTTATATAATACTTTTTGTTTATTAGTAACCGACATTATTAAAGCATAGATGTGTCGGTTAATAGATAGATAAAGACAAACAAATTATAATCAACCTTTGTCTTTATAGCTATTAGTAAGGTTTATTAATTAGTTTAGTCTTTTTTGATTATGGTTAATGAGGTGTTACTTAAATTAGTTTTAGCAGTTATTCTTGGTGGTTTAATTGGTTATGAAAGGGAAAGAAGACATAGACCAGCAGGTTTTAGGACAATTATGCTTGTTTGTTTAGGTTCAACTCTTGTTTCTTTAATTTCCCTACAATATGGAAAAGATAATACTCAAATGCTTGCTGCAATTATTACAGGTATTGGTTTCTTAGGGGCTGGTGCAATAATGAATAGTGCTGAGACTGTTTCAGGTTTAACAACAGCCGCAAGTATATGGTTAATTGCTTGTGCTGGAATAGGAATTGGTTTAGGCTTCTATTTGGAATCTATTTTATTTGTATTAGTTTGTTATTTAATCCTGGAATTTGGCGGTTATTTTGCGAAGAAGATAAAACTCAAACCTTAAATAAAATAAAAAATTGTGGGGATTATTAATGATGCCATTAAGTAATTTCTATTTAATTCCAGTTTCGAGCAAATTAAACCTAAGCAGGTTGCTAATATTGCTATTATAATCCCCCAGAAACCAGCTATAACTATTGTTAAAACTATAATTAATATTAATACGCTTATTGAAAGTTTTTTATAAGGTATTAAATTCATATTTTTTAAAATTATTTTTGAAAATTTAATTAATAAGAGCGTTGCTATTGCTGTTGAGATTAAAATCGTTGAGACAATAATTATTAAATTTATTTGGTTGATGTTAGCTAAAAAAGATATTGATGCAACTGCTACCCCATTTCTCGCTTTATTTAATGTATAAACAGTTATGAAACTAATTAAAGCTGTTGAAATTGTAAATGATGAACAGGTTAATGCATATGTCTTTTCATCTTTTTTTATTATATTTACAAATTGAGATGAGGAAACCGCTGGTATAAATGAAAAAAGTGAAACCAATGATGTGTAGAAAGGAATTTTTATTAGTTCTTTTTTATTTATTCTTGTGTGTATTGAAAAAAATTGTTTCTTGAATTTAGGTTGTTGATTAATTGAGTCAATAATTGAACTTATTCCAAATAGGCCTGATAGCAAAGGCAGTAAAGGCTCCTTTAGCTGTTCGATTGAAAATGTTGTTATTCCAAGAATACCCGCTAAAAGTGTGATTGTAATACCTAATAATTTATTTTTTTCTTTTTTAAAATTTAAAATAATAACCACCATTAATATATAAGGAATGAATTTTGTGAATATACTTGTATTTTTTATAATTAAATATGCTAATGGCAAGAGCACAATGCAAGTTAATGATGTTATTATTAAAGATATTGATATTTGCTTTATAATTAAGTAAGCTTTACCTTTTAATATTGCCCTATGTAAAGGTTTCATCATTAGTGTTTTTTCAGGATCTGGGACACCCAAAATTAAAGAAGGTATAAAATTCAAGAAAATGGCTGTTGTAAGCATTGCTGTCAATGCGATTATTATTAGAATTGCTGGAAATTTGTTTGAAATTTCATTGTAAAATAGAATGGATAATGATGAAATTAGATTTACATGAATACCCGGAATTAAACCCGAAATTATGCCTATTAAGATGCCAATTGTTATTGCTATTAAGGTTTCTATTATCATTTAAGATATTGGTATTAAGAATTAATAAAGGTTTGTTGAATTTATTGGAAAGATTTTCCATTATTTAAAACCTTGATTGAAGTTAGCTTCAATAAATGCAATCATTATATCATTTTGTGCAAGTTTAAATGCTGAATGAGCTTTCTCAATTTCTGCATTTGCTAGAAACGCATCGCCTGTTCTTGTTAAACCTTCTTTATTATCTGCAAGTTTAAATGCTTCGTATGCATATTCATTTTGTTTATTTTTTAAACAGAATTCTCCGACCTCATTTAATTTGTTTGTGTTTCTTAGCATATAATATGTATGAATTGCATCTATGAATAAAGAACGTTCAATAAATGTTTCAGCTGCTTTTTCAATGTCTTTTTTTTGATATTCTGAGAAATTTTCTAGATTAAATGTATCAAAGCCTTTAGTTAAGAGGGCCTTTACAAATAAAATATAGTCTGATTCAGGATTCATAAATATAAAAAAAGAAATTTAATTCTCACTTAACTATGAGTTCCTCACTTACGTTGCAGACCTCTCGTCTAAGTTTGAACTAAATATAAACCTTTGCAGCCATGCCTTTTTCAGCAAAGTTTTCTTTGATGAATTGGACCATCATTTGATTGTCACCAGCTTCATATGCTCTTAGTGCATTTGCAAGAAGACCCATCTTCATGAATTCTTCAGCAACTCTGTTTAAGCGTTCTTTATCATCTGCTAATTCAAATGCTTTAGCGGAATGAGTAAATTGTTTTTCCCTGAAACATCTGTCACCAAGACTTAAAAGTTTGTTTTTATTTTCAAGAGCTGAATAAACTTCAATTGCAAAATCTATTTTTCCTTTTTCAAGGCAGTGATCTCCGACTTTGTTTAATCTTTCTTCATCACCTAGAATTTTGAAAGCTGCAATTGCTTCAGTAATATGTCCTTCTTCCAAACATTTATCACCAACTTTTAATAATTTATCCTTTGCTTCTGCTAATCTATAAGCTTCAATTGCTTGTTGGAATAAACCGACTTTGGCATGTTCATCACCAATTTCCATAAGTCTTTGTTTATTATCAGTCATTTTGAATGTTCTAATTGCATCCATAACCTGATTCCTTTTTACATATTCTTCACCAGCCGCATTAAAAAGTTCTTTTCTCTTCTCTTCAGTAAACATAGAAAGGTTTACATTCTCTAAGCCTTTTTTTATTAATGCTGGAATAATTTTTGTAAAAGGGCCATCTTGTTTACTCTCTACATCGTCAACAAGTTTAGAAACATTACGTTTGATATGATCCATCTTTTTTCCTCCGAATATTAGTTTATGCTCTTAATTCCACTTACTGATTTATATATTTATCTCTTGTGTAATACAATTATTCTGTTGAGGATTTTGAATAATACTATATACCTCAAAATCCTCAAAGTAAACTTTGTAAAATACAACAAAGTTCACTGTTGTATCAATCCTTTAGTAGAAATTGTAAGTTTTGATATCTTTTTTGGAGTTATTAGGTTGTTATTTATTATTCCTTCAATTTGGATATAGTCGCCTTCCTTGATTGCCATAGAGTTCTTTTGGAAAGTGAATACTGTGTATGTTTTGTTATCTATTTTGACGGTAATATTTAGGATTTTTGTATTGCTGTTGATTTTTTGGATTATTGCAGTTTTAGGTGTTTCTAAACTATTTGTTATTGCCATTAATATTAAAATTCCTATTAAAAAAATAGCAAAACAAAACTTAGTAATTGTTGAATCTTTCATTTTATTTGTTTGATTTTGGAGTTAAAAAAGGTTTTTAGTGTTTTTTGGATGAATTTTCTCGAAATAATAGAAAGGTTTATTAATTTTTTAGACTTTTTGTTTAAGGGTACTAAAATGTTAAAAACTAAGAATGAAGAGTCTCAAAAAATTCCTAATGCTGAAATAAGAAACGAAATAAAAGAATTTTTTAATAATAAGGAGCTTTTGAGCTTACAAGAGGAAAATAAGTTCTTAAAGGCCAGTTTATTCCATATGAAGACTGAAATGGCTAAATTTAAAGAGACTCCTTTACTTGTTTGTGATGTTAAAAAGGTTGTTGATGGCAAGGCAATTATAAAGATACCTAACGGTAATTGTTTTTATGTTAATATTGCAAATGGTGTTAGTGTTGATTCAGGCGATTCTATTTTAGTTGAACAGAAATCTTTGACTGTTATAAAAAAACTTGAAAAGATTAAAAATTTTGATGTTGAATCTTTTGTAACTGTTGAAAGACCGACTATTAAATGGGATTTTATTGGCGGACTTGACAAACAAATTAATGAACTCAAGGAAGTTGTAGAATTACCTCTAGAAAAACCTGAATTATTTAAAAAAATAGGTATTATCCCCCCTAAAGGCGTTTTACTTTATGGCGAGCCTGGAACAGGCAAGACTTTGCTTGCTAAAGCTGTTGCGAGCAGCTGCAATGCCACTTTCATTGAGATCGTTGCTTCTGAATTAGTGCAAAAATATATTGGAGACGGTGCAAAGTTAGTTCGTGATATTTTTCAATTAGCTAGAGAGAAAAAACCTGCAATTGTTTTTATTGATGAGATTGATGCATTGGCTGCCAAGAGGTTGGATATTGGAACTTCTGGAGAACGTGAGGTTCAAAGAACTTTCATGCAACTTCTTGCTGAGATTGATGGTTTTAATAATTTAGATAATGTAAAAATAATTGCTGCAACAAATAGAATTGATATTTTAGACCCCGCTATACTTCGTCCAGGTAGATTTGACAGATTGATTGAAGTGCCATTGCCTGAAAAGGAAGGAAGAAAACATATTTTTAATATTCACTCAAAAGAAATGAGTTTAGATAAAATTGATTTTGATAGTTTATTAGATAAGACTGAGAATTTTTCAGGTGCAGATATAAGATCAGTTTGTACTGAAGCGGGTTATTTTGCAATTCGCGAGAATAGATATAAGGTTTTAACTGATGATTTTGTTAAGGCTGTTGAAAAAGTGAATGTTGTTGATGAATTAGAAAAAGATGCTGTTAGTATGTTCGGCTAGTGGTGGCCTTGTGCTCCTAACCTGTCCCGGCAACTTCGCTAAAAAAGAATTTATGATAATGAACTACAATGGAAATATTCGGAATAGCTTTTAGTAAAGGTTCTCTTGGAAAGAATTTGGGCTGTGAGAAGATGCCTGCTGCTGTTTCTAAAAGTATTAAAATGATTTCTTGTTTTCAGGATAATATTGGGCAGACTAATTCATCGATATTTGATTCCTTGAAAAATGTTAAAAAAGCTTTGATTATTGGCGGAGACCATTCAATAACCTATTCTTGTTTTAATGCATTTGCTTTTAATAATTTAAATTCTGGAATAATAGTTTTTGATGCACATCCGGATTTACAGAGTAATTTCAAACCACCAACACATGAGGATTATTTGCGCGTTTTAATTGAAGATGGAAAATTAGATGCTTCAAAAATTGTTTTGATTGGCCTGAGAAATATTTCAAAAGAGGAACAAGATTATTTGAATCTTAAGAAGATTGTTTATTTTGACATTCGCAAGATAATTGAATTGGGTGTTGAAGATGTTTGCACTTTAATTATGGAGAGGGCAATTGAATGGAATGCCTTGTATTTGAGCATTGATATTGATGTTTGCGACCCTAGCTTTGCACCCGGAACGGGTTACATCGAACCTGGAGGGATTTCAAGTGCTGATTTATTATATTTCATTTCTAGAATAAAGAGGATGAAGAATTTAAAGTTCGTGGATATTGTTGAAGGTAATCCAGATAAGGATATAAACAAGTTAACAACCTCTTTAATTGTTAGATTAGCAAAGGAGTTTAACAATGAGATTGTTTATAGCAATTGACTTACCGGACAATGTAAAAGATTATTTGTATGATTTACAAAGAAGTTTAAATAAAAATAATGGCAAGGTTAGTTGGGTTCATAAGAAAAATTTACATTTGACTTTGAAATTTCTTGGAGAAGTTGATGATTCTAAGTTGGATGAATTGAAAGAGTTGCTTAGAATAATAAAGTTTAAAGAGTTTTCTGCTAATTTAAATGGTTTTGGAGCATTTCCTTCTTTAGAATCTCCAAATGTTTTATGGGTTGGTTTAAAGCCTGAAGAAGAGGTTATAAAATTAGCGAGATTTGTTGATGAGGAGACTTTGTTATTTTCCAAATCTGATGTGCAGTTTAAAACGCATTTAACTATTGGACGTGTTAAATTAATTAAATTTAAGAAAGAGTTTTTAACTGACTTGAAAAAGATTAATGTTGAAAAAATTAAATTTAAGATTAATTCATTTACATTGTATAAAAGCACTTTGAACAACCAGAGCGCTGTTTATGGGAAAGTGGAAGAGTATAAATTTTAATCTTTATATTCCTCTTCTAAAATCTTTTGGATTTCTTCAGCACGCTTTGGGCCAATTCCATCAACTTTTTTTAATAATTCGTGATTTGAATTTGCGATTTTTTTAATTGAGCCAATTTCTCTTAATAGCTGCTTCGCAGAGGCTGGACCAATACCTGGCAGTGATTCTACTATAAATTCTTGAAGCTCTTTGGTTGTCAATGGTTTCTTTTTTAATCTTAATGAAAATTCTTTTTTTTCATCTTCTTGTTCTCTTCTTGCAATTACTTTGATTATTGCAGCAGTATCTTGTGGTGATTTTGAGTATAAAATTGGAACTGAGAATGAGATTGCAATTGTTGCGAGCATACCGCGAATTGCATTTGGATGAATATTTCTAACTGAATAAATATCCTCATCACCTTCTATAATTAGAATAGGACTTTCAAAGTTATTTCTAAGGTTTTTTAGTTGACCTAATATTCTTTTGTCTATAATTGAATTTACAAAATCTTGAACGGTTTTCCTTTCTATTCCTACTCTGTCTGAAATTATATAATCAGCAACATCTAAAGATTTTGTTTCAATTTTTAATCCAAGTTCCATTAGTTCTTTTAAAATTGTTGAGTTGCCTTCTCGAGAATCTGCTAAAATCTTAAATTGTTTTGTTTCGAACTTAGCTAGTTGAGACTGTTCTTGGGGTTCTAATGATAATTTTGATTTTAGATCTTTTAATGTTTTATGCATACTTTTTTCTTTATTTCTTGAAATCCAATGTGAAATTTCATCTCTTGTGTTTTTAGTCATTAAAATTATAACTTCACCTTTTTCTGTTCTTGCTGTTCTTCCACGTCTTTGAATTGAGCGGATTGCACTTGGAATTGGTTCATAAAAAATTACTAAGTCTACTTTAGGAATATCTAAACCTTCTTCACCAATCGATGTTGAGATTATGCAATTGATAATATTTTTTTTGAAATCATCTAACATTTCAATTTGTTTTTTTTGCGATAATCCTGTTTCAATTTTCTTTGCTTGACCAACGAATATTTTTGGAGTAATATTTGGTATTGTTTTTAAAACTTCTTCGATGTTTTTAGCGGATTCTCTGTATTGATTAAAAATCATTATTTTTATATTTGGATCTTCTAATATTTTTCTTTCTATTATTTTTTTTAGCTCTATTAATTTAGGATGTTGCACTTTTTTATTTGAAAGTTCCTTTGTTTTTGCGAATGCTGAAAGGATATTGGAGTCTTTTGCTATGTTTTTTGTTGCTTTTGTTTTTGTTGTTTCAGCTTCCTTGAAAAGTCTTTGGAGGTATTGGAATAGGGGTTCAATTCCTTGGGTTTCTAGAAGGTCAAATGAATATTCTATTTTCATTAGTTCTGCGAGTAAAGAAATTCCTTTTAAGTGTTGGAAATCACGTTCACCGTGAGCCACTTTACCTTGAAGCTGTCCGAGCATTTCTATGATATCTTTCTTTGAAAAATTTGAGGCATTTATATTAGTTAATGTTTTTAATGATTCTATTCTATCTTTTTTTGCATCTTCTAGAAATCTTTGGATTATTTTAAATTCATCTGGCAAGTCTACTTTAATCCAATTAATATTTAATTCTTGGACATATTTCTTTACGTCTTCATCTTCATCTGTTCTTGCTTCAATTTCTTCTATAGATAGATTTTTACAAATTTCTTTTATTGTTTCGAGATTTGAGCCTGGAGAAGCAGTTAGTGCTAGAATTCTCGGATATTGTGATTTTTGCATGTAATTTTTTGCAATCCAAGTGTAAGCATAATCTCCTGTTGCCCTGTGGGCTTCATCAAATACTACTAATGAAAAGTTTTCTAGATTTATTCTTTCGTTGATAATATCATTTGAGATTGTTTGAGGTGTTGAGACAATTATTCTTGCATCTTTTTCTAATAAAGAACGTTTTTTTGGTGAGATTGCACCTGTGAAAAGTAAGATTTCTTCATTTTTTATGTCAGTGCATTCCTGGAATTCTTTTTGAATTTGTGAGGTTAATGGCTTTGTTGGTGTGAGGAATAGTACTCTTGAGTTAGGGTAGCGTTTTATGCGGTCTATTGCTGTTAAAACTGCTATTTTTGTCTTACCCATTCCTGTTGGCAAGACCACTAATGTGTTTTTTACTGAACAGCTTTTTAGAATTGATTCTTGGTATGCTCTTGGAGTGAAATTCTGAATATCCATAGATAGATTGTTGCAATAGGCTTTTTAAATGTTGTTGTGATTTGAGAAGTGTGGCTAGTGCAGTTAGAATTATTATTTTGCTCCGCATCCTAAAAATGTTTAAATAATGAATTCCACCATGCTTAAAGTTGCTATGCAACTTTGGCACATCGAAGACCTTTGGTCTTCTAGTGTTCTATTGAATGGTGGTTGACAGATGTCAACCACAAATAAATATGTGGAATTCAGTATGCTGGGAAATCAGCAGATTTC